>NZ_DJTD01000027.1:0-23564 GCF_002440385.1 Sphingobacterium sp. UBA6317
CACCAAAATTGACGAAGAACCAAAAAACGGTGTCACGAAATCGATTGCGCAAATAACGCAATCGATTGACTTTTATTTATTGAAATTCACTTTGTCACTTTTTTAGTACAAAAAACAATGTTTCTTTAGCTTGTAAAGGTTGCTGCTTTAGAATAATAAGCTGCACACCACCTAAACAATAAAGAGCCCTAGATCTGAAGATCAAAGGCTCTTTATTCTCGTATGAAGGAGATTCCTTATATATTGCGGCTAATTTCCCCAATTTTGATTTGCTTTATCCCCCATCACAAACTCCAAGGTACCACCTTTCAACACATCGGCATGGGTCAACTGTGGAACGTTCAGTGGCTTTCCATTTAATTTCGCCGACTGAATGTATTTGTTTCTTGCCGATGCATTCTTGCCGATAATAACAAAAGACTTACCATTAGGAAGCTGTATGCTCACCTTCTGGAAAAATGGAGATCCGATGCTGTAGGACGTCAAACCCGGGGTAACCGGATAGAAGCCCATTTGTGAAAAGACAACAAAAGCAGACATTCCACCACCGTCTTCATCTCCCGGCACCCCCATTAAATCGTTTCTAAACCATTCCCCGATCAGCTTGCGTATCCTTTTCTGTGTCATCCAAGGTTGTCCAGCATAGTTATATAGATAAGGAATATGCAAAGCCGGCTCGTTTGCCATGGAAAATTGTCCAACATTACCTGTATGATCTGGAAGCTGCGCATAAAAATCAAATTTTGACCGACCCAAAGGTTGCTGGAACATCTCATCAAGGTACTTGACAAAAGATTCATTTCCTCCCATCAGTTTGATCAGATCGGGAATATTATGCTGCACATCCCAGCGGTAGATCCAGGCATTGTTTTCACCGTAATATTCCCGTGCTCCCTGTCCGCCAGAAAACACATAGTCAAAAGGCATGATAAAATTTCCCTTGTCATCTTTGGGATGGAAAAATTTGGTCTGCTCGTTGAAAAGATTTCTATAATTGAAAGATTTCTTCATAAATAACTCATAGTCAGCCTGAATACCCAATTCTTGCGCAAGCTGTGCCAAGCACCATAAATCGTAAGAGGTACCCAAGGTTACTGCGACCGGTTGTCTCCGTTCAAAACCGTTTACTTCGGGTATGGTTTCTTTTTCACCTGGATACAATGCTGGGATATAGCCTTTCTCCTTAAAAAATTCGTCTAGTTTTCCTGCGGCCTTACCGGACCATGGAGCCAAAGTCTTTTCTGTAATTGCACCTTTTGCAGCCAGATACGCTTTCTTGATATCAAAATTGCGCACTCCTTTGCGATAAGCATCCAATAAAGTTGCTACACCATGATTGGAATTCATCCTTCTACTATCGCCGGTAATCTCAGGGAAAGTAGGCAACCATGGCTGCTCCATTTGCTCGGACATCCGGACAAAAGAATTGAGGATCATGGACTCTGTGTTGGGATCCAAGAGTACCCGTAATGGGTGATGTGCCCGGTAAGAGTCCCAGATCCAGTCATCTGTAAAAAAAGGTTTACCTTCGTCCTGATGTACCTTTCCGTCGAACGCGCTGTGATAGCGACCATCTTCAGAAATGTTGACAGGTCTTTCGTAAGTGCGGTATAAAGACGTATAAAACACGTGCTTATTGGACTCATTGTCGCCCTCTACAGCAATTTTACCTAAAGCATCGTTCCATATTTTACGTCCTTTTTCAGCCAGCTTCTTTTGGTCAAAGTCACTGATTTCACGCTTCAAATTGGCTTTTGCTTGTGCCGCATCAATAAATGAAACGCCATATTTCATACGTAAGCTAGTCCCTGCTTGATTAAACTCCAGTACCAGGCAAGAATTCTTACCAGCAGCTTCAGTGGCATTTTCCAATTGTTGGCCTTGCAGTCGCTTCACGGCAAAAGGTTTGGATTCGGGAACGGCATAAATATACACATGCGTGCCATTACCAATATCCTGCATACCCGAAAGTCCCTGACCGTCCCATTGAAGTTTCCCCTCCTGTGAATTGAACTGCAGGTATTTTGTCGAAGTTGACGGAAAAGTAAAGGTATACATGCCCGACTGATGCGACAACGCGTAGTCTACCTGAATATTCTCTTGATCCAGTAACACGGAATACGCATACGGATGAATTTCCTCTTGATCGTAACTGTACAATTGTACCGGTTTCAAATCGCCTGGCAATTTCACCATTGGGCTAAGGTTGAAAGCCGATCTTCCACGATGGCTTGTAACGATAAGTGGCAGACCAAACAGACGATCTGAAGTATAGTCTCCCCGCTCAGGATAAACGCGCAAAAGGCTGTTTGGCAAGTGAACCGTTGGGTAGGTTGGTACCAATAAATGACTGATGTTTCCCATGTATGGGTTAACATAATCAACATAATCTTTCGTCATTCTAGCTTGGGAAAAACCTTTTAGCATACTGACCGAAAGAAAAACAAAACAGCATAATGTACGCAATAATCTTTTTGTTTTACGTTTGATATTCTTTGTTAGCATTTTAAACAATTAAGTGTTCGATGGTTTAAGGGCAAAACATATGTTCTGCCCTTAAAGTTAATTTTTTTTGACAACATATCATCTTTGTGTCTACCAAAATCAAAATTGGATCTCTAAAAACAAAAATTTTTATTGTTACTTATCAAATAAACTAGATAAAATCCTGTATACTGACACAAATAAGCGTTTATTTGATAATTTATTCGAAAAATTAAAAATGAATTCTATTTTAATTTTATTCAACCTAATTTTGAGATAATTACAAACTAAAAACCAATTTTTATGGATATAAACTAACAAACATGCGAAATGTTTAACCATTTCCAAATCGATTTGTTCAACGGTGCTTTACAATAATCATGTTGACCTCAATAAATTACCTATAATTGTGACAAGGATCTTCAACAAGCAGGCATATACTTTTGTTAAAGTTTTAAACTGATTGCTATCTCGTAACATTCGAAGCTCTTTTGCAACTATAATAAAAAATAATGTTTTCATTAAAATAAAAGAAGAAGGCAAATATTATACGCAGATCTTGACCTTATTTAATAAAATATGTAATATTGAAAAAAAGTTACATTCCTAAACCCTACCAACCCAAGGAATTCAACTTCACGCTATCATATCATGAAAAACGATAAATATCCAGCTCATAATGATGCAAGCTTGTTAGCTCGGCTCCGAGAAGGCGATTTAGAGGCTTTCAATATTTTGTATGATAAATATTGGTCTTTACTTTTAGATGAATCTTACAAAAGGCTCGAAGATTTGGCTTCCTGTGAAGAGATTGTTCAGGATGTATTTATTGAACTTTGGGAACACTGTCCCAGTAGAGAAATTCACAACCTGAAATCCTACCTCATTGCATGCATGAAATACAAAGTCTTTGAAACCTATAAGAAAAACAAACGCAGAAATATCCTTATCGAAGAAAATCATCACCTTTATCGAAGTTATGAAATTCTGGAAGGAGATCAGTATGCCGAAAAGGATTTAAAATCTTTAATTGAACAATGGGTAGCCAATCTCCCACAAAAAAGAAAAGAAATCTTTAAAATGAGATACTTAGATGGACTTACCACAAAGGAAATTAGTGATTTGACAGAAACTTCCCAAAATACAGTTCAAAATCACCTCGGAGTATCAATTCAAAAATTAAAAAAACTTGTTATCCAACATTTTTTGACGCTACTATTAATTTTATACAACTGTAAATAAGCAAATTACAAATAAACACCAATTTAGACTAGTACATTTTTTCCTGTTAGGGGCACTATTTAAGTGAACATTGTACTAATCATATGCAATATCCTAACCAAGAGCTCGAAAAGCTAATTGACAAATACTTAAAAGGCGAAGCCAATTCGGAAGAAATAGACGTCGTGGAACGTTTTTTCGATTCATTTTCATCCCGACCGAATTTAAGCAAAACACTACCCGATCATGTACAGAAAGCACTCAAAGCACGCATTCATGGCAGAATTATAAAGAAACTGACTCGGAGGAATCAGAAAATATTCAATTTCCCTAGAATTGCAGCAGCTGCAGCTATCCTCTGTATCGCTTTTACATCTCTTTATCTTTACAAAATTACGCAATCAAACAATCAAGAACTAACGCTAACAAACGGACAACAGCAGCGAATTGTTCTAGAAGACGGTACAAAAGTTACACTTAATGCGTCGAGCAAAATAATCTACCCCGCCTCATTCAAAGATTCCAGCACACGTGAAGTTACTTTGATCGGGGAAGCATTTTTCGATGTCGCCAAAAATCCATCCAAGCCCTTCCTTATTCATACACCAAGGATGGAAATTAGCGTTCTGGGAACCGCTTTCAATGTGCGCGATTATGCCGAAGAAAATAATGCCGAAACAGCTTTGGTACGTGGCAAAGTATCCATTTGGAAAAAAGGAACTGACAATCAGAAATTTATATTAAAGCCCAAAGAAAAGTTTGTGATCAGAAAGGTAAATGGAGTTGAAAAGGAATTCCCATCGACAACTACTAAAACCGCATCGGCTCCCATGGCAATAGCTATTCAGCCATTTTCCATCTCTGAAAAAGACGGATCCGCTTTAGAAACCGAATGGTTATTAAATCGGATTACCATTCAAGATGATAGATTATTGGATATCGCCTTAAAACTAGAGCGCATGTATGGCGTGGAAATTAAAATTACAAACAAAGCAGTTGCCAACCAACGCTACTCAGCAACATTCGAAAACGAACAACTAGAAAATATCCTAAAAGCATTACAAACTGTCAATTACTTTCAAATTAAAAAAACGGGGAAAAACCAAATACAACTACTCTAAAAACAATCAACCTATATAACTCACATGAACAAAACAAAACCCAAATTTAGAAAAGAGTCGAGATTGGCTTTATTGCTCATTTGTCTTAGCGCCATGCATATACAGAGCTTCGCCTATTCTCAAACTGAAAAAATTGATGTCTCCGTCCAGGGAGGAAAACTCGAAGATGTATTTCAAACAATCAATGACAAGAGCAAATACAAAATGTTCTTTAGCAAATCGACTCTCCCAAACTCGACAATCAATATTGTTGGAAAGAAAATCAGTGTAAAAGATCTTCTTTCCCAGTCTCTGGCCGGGAGCAACCTAACATGGGAAGTATTGGACAATGATATTATCGCTATAAAAGAAAAAAAACAGAATCAGCAACACATTGCGGGCCAAGTAGTCAATGAAAATGGAACGCCTTTGGCAGGAGTATCTGTTATCATAAAGGACTGGCAAAAAGCAGAATACCGCAATATGCAAACGAGTACCGCAACGGATGTCAATGGACAATGGGGACTGCGTATTCCAAATGACGATGTCATTATTACTTTTTCTTTTATTGGTTATCAGAAGGTTGATATCACTGCGAAGCAACTTATTGCCAATTCTACTCCTATTAAACTGAAACCGGAAGAAGGAAGCTTAGAAGAAGTGGTTGTTATTGGCTACGGTACGACAACACGTAGATTGAATACGGGATCAGTTGCTTCGATCACAGCGAAGGACATTACCTCTCAACCTGTAAGTAATCCCCTTGCCGCACTATCGGGAAGAATGTCCGGTGTATTGATCGCCCAAAACAATGGTGTGCCCGGAAGTGCCGTTCAGATTCAGATTAGGAATCAGGCGTCATTAAGTGGAACGACCTCAGGTTCAATACCGCTATACGTGGTTGATGGAGTTCCCTTTACCAATTTTAACGGTGGACAACCTGCAACGGATAACCTCAATTCATTTGGGATCTCAGCTTCTTCAGGCGGCTTAAGTCCCTTCAGCATGATTAATCCAGCGGATATTGAACGTATTGATGTCTTGAAAGATGCCGACGCTACAGCGATCTATGGTAGCCGGGGCGCAAATGGTGTCGTTTTGATCACCACAAAAAAAGGATCTGCAGGTCGTACTCGCATTGGTGTCAACTTTAACACCGGATTTACCGAGGTCAACCACTTTATCCCTATGTTGAACCTAGAACAATATCTCACACTAAGAAAAGAGGCTTTTGCTAATACTGGAGTTACACCTACAGCCGATAACGCTCCAGATCTTATGTTATGGGATCAGAACAAATCGACAGATTGGCAGAAAATGCTGATTGGAAACAAAGGACATATTACCGACGTTCAAGCGAATATGTCTGGTGGAAACGAATCTACCCGCTTTTTCTTTAATTCGGGATATAGACGCGAGAGTACTGTTTTTTATGGGGATAGCAAAAACAGTCGCTTTACCTCACGGTTAAACTTAGATCACACCTCTTCTGACAAAAAATTCAATGCCGCTTTATCAGTTAGCTATGCCAACGACAATTCGGATATGCCTTCCTCTGATGTCACTTCACTCTACAATTTGCCCCCCAATTATCCAATCTATGGTGACAATGGAAAATACTATTGGTTACCGTCATCAGCTTTTATTGACAACCCAATCGCCTTGCTCGAACGGAAATACTTTGGTAATACCAATAATCTGATCTCAAATGCCAATCTGAGTTACAAAATTATACCTGGACTGACAGCAAAAGCAAATTTTGGCTATACCATCACACAGTTGAATCAAAATAACCAACGGCCAATTACTTCCTTAAACAATACTGTTTCCAACCCGCTTGGTTCTTCTAGTTTCTCTAATACAAAGGCCGAAAATTGGATTATTGAACCGACATTGGATTATGTAAAAAGTATCGGCGAAGGTAAATTTACAGCATTAATTGGAACAAGTTTTCAGCAAAATTCATCCCGTTCACAGACAACCAATGGTTCTAATTATTCAAACGATGCACTTTTAGGTTCGCTCAGTGCCGCAGGATTATTCACTGCCAGCAATAACCTCGTATATTACAAATACAATGCACTATTCGGAAAAGTAAATTACGACTGGAAAGAGAAATATTTGTTTAATGGAACTTTTAGAAGAGATGGCTCATCTCGTTTTGGACCTAAAAACCGATTCGGAAATTTTGGAGCAATAGGGCTAGGGTGGGTCTTTGGAAAAGAGGATTTTATACAAGATAATCTAACGTTTTTAAGTTTTGGTAAATTGAGAGCGAGCTATGGAACTACAGGTAATGATCAAATTTCAAATTACCTTTATCTTCCACTCTACTCTTCAACAACCGCGTATCTAAATAATCCTTCCATGAATATTGGAACACTTCCAAATGAATATATCAAGTGGGAAACAACCAAAAAATTGGAATTTGCTTTAGATCTAGGTTTCTTGAAAGATCGAATTTTGTTTACCGGAAACTTTTTCAGAAATCGTTCTTCTGATCAAATAACCGATTTAGTTTTAAGTACTCAAACGGGCTACAACAGTTACAAAGAAAACCTACCGGCATTGATCCAAAATACAGGCTTGGAATTGGAGTTGAACACCACCAATATTACAAATGAAAATTTTACATGGAAAACATCTGCTAATTTCACGTTTTATAAAAACAAACTTGTCAAATTTCCTGGAATTGAAAACACGTTTTATTCAAGTAGCTTTCTAGTTGGTGAGCCGCTCAATATGGTCCGTTTGTATCACTATCAAGGTGTAGACCCCGCAACAGGAAGAGCGTTATACGAAGATCGCAATGGCGATGGGGCTATAACGGGCGATGACCGATACGTTGCTAACTTAGGTACACCTTTCTATGGCGGATTTAACAATACTTTTTCCTACAAAGGCTTCGAACTTGGCGTATTTTTTCAATTTAACCACCGCTTTGGAGTAACTAAAATCCTCAATACAAGACCTGGTGCTATGCTCAACCAAAATGATTACTGGTTGGACAGATGGACATTAAATAACAGTAATACCAATATCCCGGGAGCAATTATCCCGACAGTACCAGCATCTTCAGCTGATGGAGTTGCATTAAGCAACTCTTATAATCAATATACCAGCTCTGATGCTGTCTATGGGGATGCTTCCTATATTAAATTGAGGTCTGTCAATTTATCTTACAACCTGCCCAAAAGCTGGACTTCGAAATTAAAAATGTCTAATTGTAATGTATTTATGCAAGGGCAAAATCTCTTTACATGGGCCAAGAACAAATATGTCCTGGATACCGAAACGACCGTGCAAGGCGGTCCATCTGGTTTAGGAACGGGAACGATTGCCCAAGTATTGCCTCCATTGCGGACGATTGTATTTGGATTTAACTGTCAATTTTAAAACTAGAGATCATGAAATTAAACATCAATAAAAATATACTATTATTAGCAATTACTAGTGGAACTCTTTTGACCAGCTCCTGCGAAAAATTTGTGGAATTAGGCGCTCCGCCGACACAAGTAGTAGCTGGCGAAGCATTCTCCACAGATGCTTCTGCAAATAGTGTCATACGCGGATTGTATACCACAGCATTAAGCATCAATCTCGCCGGGACTTCAACCTTTTATACGGGAATCGCTGCAGACGACCTTCAATACAATGCGGCTGATGCAAATACCTCGGAATTCGCCAGCAATAGCCTGCTGAACACAAATGGGAATATCGCTAATTTCTGGTCAAATTGTTACCAACTTATCAAGAATGCAAACAATGCTATATCAGGTCTCGACGCATCCACCAGCCTTACCCCAAGTGTAAAAGATCAGCTCCTGGGCGAAGCGAAATTTTTTAGGGCCTATACCTATTTCTATCTCGTCAACCTTTATGGTGATGTGCCATTGCAATTACGTGATGACCTACACGCTTTTGAAGATGCAGTTCTTCCACGAACTTCGGCACAGCAAGTATATGATCAGATTATTGCTGATCTTAAAGATGCGGAAAGTAAGATGGCGACGGCCTATGATGCAACAGCAAGCCCGAGAGGAAGAGCTAACAAAACTGCTGCAAGTGCATTATTGGCAAGAGTTTATCTTTACCAAAAGGATTATCAAAATGCCGAATCTTATGCGACCAAAGTATTACAGTCATCTGATTATGGCATGCCGACACCAGATAAAAATTTTGTAAACTCGAGTAATGAGGTTATCCTTCAACTTGGCAATCAAACGGGAGTAACGACATTTGGCTCCAATTATATTACCGCGGCTACAGCTACACCCAGCTACACCCTACCGGACGCTGTGTATAATAGCTTTGAGACATCTCCGACGGTTGACTTAAGAAAAACAAATTGGACAAGTTCAAAGACGGTCTCCAACAAAATCTATTATGCCATAACCAAATATAAAGTATCCTCGGGAACAGGTTCCGAATACCATATTATGCTTCGCTTAGCCGAGCAGTATCTTATTCGCGCGGAAGCGAGGGCTAAACTGGGAAAACTTGCCGAAGCCCGAACAGATGTGGATGCTGTCCGTTCTCGCGCTGGACTTACAGGACTTAATTCAAGCTTAAACCAAACACAATTACTATCTGCAATAGAAATGGAACGTCTGCACGAATTTTTCGGTGAGTTCGGCCATCGTTGGCTCGACCTCAAGCGTACCGATCGTGCTACCGCTGTATTATCTCCAATCAAATCAAACTGGCAGGCCACGGATGTCTTGTATCCCATTCCACAAGCCCAGATTTTGATCAACAATAAACTGACACAGAATCCAGGATACGAAGACTAATGAATTTAAAAAATCATACAGACAAAAAATGAAAACAAAAATCTTAACGGCTGCGTTGGTATTTTCGCTAACAGCATCTTTTGCACAACAACCAGCAAAAAACAAATACCAACAATATCTCCCAATTATAGAAAAAGGTACGTTGGTACAAAAAGATTCGCTTGCTAAAGTATTAACGAACGAATTAAAGACTTATAAATCAGAAGAAGACTACCGTACGGCAATCAACGTTTTGCGTTCTTTAGGCAAAGAAGATCTACAGGCATCAGTAGAAGCACTGGCCAAGAAAAAATATCCAAAAGGATCCCTAACCCGTGATGCATTTATCACAGATGTTTTTTACAATGCCAGTACGCCATTGGCGAAAGAGAAAGCGTATAATGAACTTATAAAAAAGTGGCCAGTTAAGAACTTCAGCGAAGAGCCCCTCACATATGATTATGTAGTGGCTACTTTGGCACAGAGTTTTGCCAACGACGGAAATTCACAAAAAGCTGTACATTATTTAGGCGAATTGAAAGAACGATTCTGGCGCGGAAATGGATATATTCCTGTTGGTCAAATCCTCTTGAGAGCCGGTGATACAACCACTGCCGCACCACTCCTAAAAACCGCTATGGACGATAGTTATTATTATTTAACCCTTCCAGAAAACCAAAAAGATAATAAAGCTCGGTTCGCAGCCATGGGCTATGCAAGTTCCATGTCGGCTTATGTCAACATACTTGTTGCACAGAAAAAATATGCTGAAGCGCTGGGCTATATAGAAAATGCATTAAAAGCAGCACCAGAGCAAGCAGATGGTCTTGCAACGGTATACTACAAATCTTTAATGGGTACAGGAAGAAATCTTGAGGCCTATAATATTCTGACCAAACTATATGCGAAAGGACAGTTTGCTGTCGAAGATGACCTTAAAAAGCTATACACTGAATTAAACGGATCTGCTCAAGGTTATGAGAATTTTAATGCTTCGTTGAAAACGGAGCTAACGCAAAACATTCGCAATCATATCAAAGAAATGGCAACTTTTAAACCAGCACCCAATTTTGAATTACTTAATCTTAAAGGTGAAAAAGTATCCTTAGCCAGTTTAAAAGGAAAAGTTGTGGTATTGGATTTTTGGGCAACCTGGTGTCAACCTTGCGTACGCTCATTTCCAGGAATGAAGGCAGCTCAAGAATCTTATGCAAATGATAAGGAGGTACAATTCTTATTCATGAATACCTGGGAGCGCGATAAGAATTATAAAGAAAATGTAGTATCCTTTATCACAAAAAATAACTATCCTTTTGAAGTTCTCTATGATGATCAAAAAGATCCGCAAACGGGAGAAGTTATGGCCGCTAAATTCGGCGTCAAAGGAATTCCAGCAAAATTTATTATTGATAAAGAAGGAAATATACGTTACTTTCTTACAGGATCTACTCCAAATGTAGACTATATCAGATTAGAGATGAAAGAGCTCATCGAAGCTGCTAAAAAACCTTACAAAGGATAAAAAAGAGGGCTGTCCAAAAAGTTTGGACAGCCTCTTTTTCATGCGATTTCATACCTTTTCCCCTATAGCTTCATTTCAGCTATTCTATTCTCAAAGAGTTTGACTTGAATTCTTGGACACCTTCTTTTTTCCAATCCTGCCAATTCATAAGCTTAGAATTCAGTATTGTCTTAAATTACACTATTCTGAATGCCTTATAGAGTTTAAAATCTTTCTCCAATATAGATCAGATGAAGTAACCAAAATGAGCCATACAGCATATAAATTTGAGCCGTCAGCAAAAATAGATCTGTCTCAGCAGTCTTATCTTTGTTGCCATACAACAAGCAGATGACAACAAGAAACAACAGAACAAGGTGGCTTCGATTTATAAAAAGAACAATCTTAGGACTAACTGTTCTCATCGCTTTCATCGGACTATATATGATGCATCCACTATTTGGCAAAAGACCCTCGGGCGAAAGATTTCAACGTATACAGTTATCCAAGCAATATCGGGATGGTAAATTTCAGAATAGCAGCCCTACACCACAGCTTACACAACCCTGGACCGTGGCCCTATACGATTACTTTTTTAAGCGATCGAACGAAACAAGTCCCAGGCACAATATACCAACAATGCCCGTCGATTGGGAGAAGTTGTTAAGTCAGTCTCATGGGCTCGTTTGGTTTGGTCATTCTTCCTATTTTCTTCGTCTCGACGGTAAGAACATACTCGTCGATCCAGTCCTTAGTGGCAGTGCTTCCCCAATTCCAGGCAGTGTAAAAGCCTTTAAAGGAGCCGATGTCACTACCGTAGCGGCATTACCGCCGATTGACTTTTTATTTATATCACATGACCACTACGATCATATGGACTACAAGACGCTCAAAGCACTTCAACCTCGGGTCGGAAAAGTCATTGTTGGTCTTGGTGTCGGTTCCCATCTTGAATATTGGGGATATCGTCCTGAACAGATCATCGAAAAAGACTGGTGGGATCAGGTAAACTTGGGTGGTGGTTTCGAGGTAACGGTCACCCCGGCAAGACATTTTTCGGGTCGCAGCATCTTTACGGCCAATACCTTATGGGCCTCCTACGTTCTCCAGACACCTTCAATGAAACTCTATTTAGGAGGAGATAGCGGCTATGACAGCCACTTCAAAGAAATTGGCAATCAATTGGGTCCTTTTGATCTCGCTATATTGGAAAATGGCCAATATGACCTCAGTTGGAAACACATACACATGATGCCGGAGGAGGTTATCCAAGCAGCACATGATCTCAAAGCTTCCTTGCTATTCCCCGTTCATTCATCCAAGTTTGTATTGGCCAATCATGCCTGGAATGAACCTTTAGAACGTATTTCCAAGGAAGCAACACAACAACAACAGCCCTTACTCACTCCCCTGATCGGTCAGGTCATCGACCTGGATCAGCCCCCTTTAACAGCCATTTATTGGTGGCGGAAATAATTTTAAGCGACCGAATTGATGGTCGCTGGCGTTATCCCAAACTTCTCCTTGAAAGAGGCATAAAAATGAGAAAGGTTTTCAAAGCCCAGATCAAGATAAAAATCAGAGGGCTTTTGACGCTTATTCTCAATTAGATAATAGGCCTCAGAAAGGCGTCTTTCCTGCAGCCATTTTCGGGGCGATGTTTGGAATATTTTTTCAAAATCGCGTTTAAAACTTGCTAAACTCCTTCCCGTCAACTTGGCAAAGTTTTCTAAAGGTACATTGTACCGATAATTCTTGACCATAAACTGCTCAAGATCGATTTTGTGCGGTTCCGAAAAGTCAAACAGGAGGTCTTTCAGCAGCGGGTAGCTCTCCAACAACAAGGTAATCAATTCATAGATCTTGATATTTTCCATCTGCGGACTTACACGGTCGATCGCTTCGGCATAGGGCGCCAATGACTCGAAATAACTTCTTATAAACAGGTTACTTTCCAACACAACATTGGACTCACCCTGATATTTTTTTTCCGAACTGAGGTGATGATCCATCGCATATTGCTTCAGTCGATCCGCTTGCAACAAGACGGAAACAGATTTATAGACATTATTTTCTGCGGGATATTTAAAAGCTTTGGCCAATTGATTTCTACGGGCAACCACAATTTGCCCCTCTGTTGCCACCAATTTTCCTTTTTGATGATCCAGGTGCGTTTCGCCGGACATCTGGAAAAAGACCACATGTTCGGAAATAAACTGTTCATGCCCAAATGCTTTCTCGACATAACAGGAATACAAAAAGGCATTCCCAAAATCTCTCTCTTCCATGCTCAATACGATTTATTTTAAACAGCTATGCAACGGTGAATACCAATAATCAAAAATTAGTCCCGTCTAAAGGTAACAAATATCTTATACCTTTTACAAAGTCTAGTTGTCCAAAAGCTCAAAATACATTTGCCACGCAGCTCAAATCAAATCTCACAAAACGCCATACAGAAATCCACTCACTTTTTAAAAAGCCATATTATTCTTTTTCCAAATCGAATGGCCCATGTCATCACCTACATATTTCAACATGGAGCCGTTCGAACTGCCTACTATTTCTTTGCAGCAAGCCGCTTACGTATAATACTGACAAATTCGGGTGAGACACCTAGGTACGACGCAATATAATATTGCGGTACCCTTTGGGAAATCGTCGGATATAGTTCAATAAATTCAAGATAGCGATCGGCAGCAGGCTTAGCCATTGTATGGATCAGCCTATTTTGCAGAACAGCAAGCCGGCGTTGCACTAACATACGAAAAACTCGCTCAAACTTTGGAACAGTCTCTAATAATCTCTCCTTCGTCTCTGGTGTTAACATCAAGAATTCACTATCTTCTAATGTTTCCATGTATAAACTGGATGGTGTATGGTAATGAAATGAAGCAATATCACTAATCCACCAATCTTCGACAGCAAATGCCAGCGTTACTTCAAAACCATTTTCATCCAGATAATAAATCCGGACGCAGCCTTTTTGAAGATACCCTTCAAACTGACAAACGTCCCCCTCCTCAAGTAGTTTTGTTTTTTTAGGAACCTTCTTCGTTGTTAATAAGCTGGTGAACGCTTGGGTTTCATCAGCTGTCAAAGTAATACACTTGGACACATTTTTAAGAATATTTTCGTATAACATCGTATTTATTTTAATAGATCAAGCCATTAAACACCTTCATTTTCGTGTAAAATGTAACCCGCCCCGTAGATACTTTCGATATGAAGTTTGCGATCCATCTGCAGCAATTTACGAAGTCGGGAGATAAAAACCTCTAGGCTTTTGCCGTTAAAAAAATCCGTATTACCCCAAAACTGCAGCAACAGATCTTTTTTATTGACCAATAGATTTTTATGGAGGATCAGATGTCGAAGCAATTCAGCTTCACGAACCGTGAGCTTTTGTATACCGCCCACTCCATCATGCAGACTATAGCGTTCCATGTTCAGCAACAGACAACCGATAGCGAGTTCAATTTCCGAATTCGTCGGCACTTCGGGCGCTTTTGCCACGGTCAATAAATTGCGGATCTTGAGCAATATTTCGTCCATGTCAAAAGGTTTCGCAATGTAATCAACAGCACCTAGACTAAGCCCTCTAAGCCGCGATGTACGTTCATGAAGTGCTGTCAAAAAGAAAATAGGTTGCCCAGGATTCAATTGTATCATTTGTTGCGCCAGGTCAAAACCATTGCCATCGGGCAACTGCACATCAATAATGAGTAATTTGACGGCACAGGACTGAAAAGCCACCCAGCCTCCTTGCACCGTGCTTTCCCAGCGTACCGTAAAGCCTTTGTATCGCAAATAACGTGAGAAAACTTCGCCCAAATCAGGTTCATCTTCAATCAAAAGGATGTCAATCTTATCTTTTGCCATTGAATTCCACATTACTCATGTAAATATAAAAAATTGTACCGGAACCAGACTTACCGCCTGCTACATGGATCGTCCAACCCAGCCTGTCCAAATAAGATTTGACATAGTAAAGCCCCAGTCCCAGTCCAGGTTTGTTGCCGGACAGTTTACCTCTATAAAATGCTGTAAATATCGCTCCTCGATCTGCAGTGGCGATCCCAACCCCATTATCCACTATTTTGAGGTTATAATGAGGACCTTGCTGCTCCCAGCTTAACTGAATCGTCTTCTTACTATTATCGTTAAACTTTATCGCATTGGATACCAGGTTATCTAAGATTGAAAAATAATAATCTTCATCAAGGTTCATCTCCACATCTTCGGCTAAGGGTTCATATTGAATTTCAATTTCTCCTTGGTAGCGCAAATGAAGCTCATTCAATATTTGCTGTGTCAGACGATCAATAGAAACGGATACAATTTTAGCCTCTTGTTCCTGTAACGCAACAGATCCCATGACCTGCTCAAAATAAGCTTTGAGTCGTTTGGCTTGCCTTTCCACAATGCGCCCAAGTTGTGCAAACTCTTTATCGTCTTTTCCTGTTTCACGATCGATCAAACTATGTGCACTAATCAAAATCGTCGTCAGTGGTGTATTAAATTCATGCCGCATATGATTTAGAAAACTTGTTTTCAGGTCTGCAAGTTTACGTTGGTTGATCCAATTGCTATAGGTTCGATAACTCAAGAATACGATCACAACAATGCAAGGTAAGGAGAGTAAAAACACGGGCAGCATACGTTGGACAACACGCCAGTCCCTATTTTCATAATCCACATACAGACTATAGGTAAAACGATAAGGAATGGGATTCTTGTCGCTAACAGACAGTTGGAATACCCTATTATTATTTGTTCCGCGCTTGAGTTTGCCACTAATTAGACCTGCACGATCATCGGCTTCTAACGCATAGAAAGTCGTCCAGGTACGGTCTCTTGCATTATATATTTCCAATTTATCAAAATGGAATAGGTAAACAAGTGTCGTATCGAGCCCTTGTTGATGTACAATCTGACGAAAGATACTATTCAATGACTGCCGACTCCGCATCTCATCAAGAAAGCGACTCATACAATGGTTACCGAACTGGTCTGCATCTGCGGACTTCGTGATTTTTTTTTCATACCATGTCGGCAAACAGGGCACTAATGTTGTCTGGAAGATGGCATCCCCACCGGGGAATATCTTATCATCCATAATAACAGCACCATAAGCATTCTGGATCTGATTGAGCTGTCCGATCTGATAATTCTTATCTTCAAGCTTATAGGTATTGAAAATTAGAAAACCGATCAAAACGGTCAAGATCAAGAAGCTTGTTCCAAATGCCCAAGGATATAAATTTTTACCTGTACGCTGCATAGGTTAAAAATAGCATCAATTTGTCGAACCAAGATAACTATTAGGCTTTTATTAGGCTTTCGTTAGGTTTCCATTAGGCTTAAATAACACAAACATGGCCTACCTTTACAGCATAACAACTTCATAAATTATGTCCAAAATTTCACATGCTCTACTTTACTGCCTATCTTTTCTTTTACTGGGCAACACGCTATTTGCACAATCTGGTTTATCAAAGAAGGTACTCGAGCAGAGCCAGCTCGACTTTGTCAACCTTGGATTCGGTATGTTTATCCACTATGGCATGCCGACGTTTATGGAACAAGATTGGTCTGATCCCTATGCCGCACTTGAACTGTTCAAATCGCCAAAGCTCAATGCAGATCAATGGGCTAAAGCGGCCAAATCGGCCAATATGAGCTATGGTTGCCTAACCACTAAGCACCATAGTGGTTTCCCGATCTGGAATACCAAAACAACAGATTATAATGTGATGAACACGCCTTTACATCGTGATGTTGTCAAAGAATTTACGGATGCTTTCCGCAAAAATGGTTTGCGTGTTATGCTGTATTATTCCATTTTGGATATGCATCAGGGCATACGTCCACATACCATTACCAAAGCGCACATCCAATTGATCAAAGATCAGTTGACAGAATTGCTGACCCAATATGGTGAAATCGACGCCTTGGTTATTGACGGATGGGATGCCCCTTGGTCGCGTATTTCGTACGATGATGTTCCGTTCGACGACATCTATTATCTTGTCAAATCCCTTCAGCCGAAATGTTTGTTGATGGATCTCAATTCGGCAAAATACCCCGGTGATGCGTTGTTTTACACCGATATTAAATCCTATGAACAAGGTGCGGGTCAATTTATTTCTAAGGAGCATAACAAATTGCCGGCAATGGCCTGTCTTCCCTTACAGCAAAATTGGTTCTGGAAAACATCGTTTCCGAACACCCCAGTTAAAAACGTCAATGAATTGGTCGAGAAATTTGTAATTCCGTACAACAACGCGTATTGCAACTTTATGCTCAATGTAGCCCCAAATAGTGATGGTCTGATGGATCAAAATGCACTTGATGCATTAAAGACAATCGGTACATTATACAAAAATAAACCCAGCTACAGTTCATTACCCAGTTACGAGGCACCTATAGTCGACCACAATATAGCCAAACAAGTACCTTCATACAGTAGCTGGAGCGATGACATGAATATTATGGATTTCGCCAATGACGATAACTTTGGCAGTGCCTGGGTTTCCAATCCAGCAGTTAAAGGTGAAGTATGGTATGAATTGGATTTTGAACGTAGTAAACCTTTCAATAGTGTTGTTATTACCGAAGGAAAAGACAATCCTTCACAGTATAACTTATCCTATCTGAAAGATGGAAAATGGTATCCTATCGCGGTTACAGCGGTACAACAGGGCCGTATCAAGATTTTCCGCTTTGATGAAGTACTGGGACAAAAATTACGCTTCAGCATCAAACCTGAAAAAGGCCATGCGGTTGTGAACGAGATTGGTGTTTACCAAGAAAGACGTTAACAAGCCAAAAAACTTTCATCACACTAAGCAATACACCCTTGGTAGTAAAAAGAGGCTCCTTGCAAATGCAAGGAGCCTCTTTTATTGGGACGAATAAGTTAAATTCCTATTTACTCCAACCTGGGTTTTGTGTCAGATTTCCGTTCAGCACAATCGCTGCAGACGGAATTGGGTAAAGGTATTGCTTGTTATTGTCATCCCAAGTACGCTTCACAGCTTTAAACCATTCCAGGTGATTGTCCGAAGTCATTGTCTGGAAATTGGTACTTTTACCCCCTATAGCGACCTTGGCTACTCCTGCAGGAACAGTTATCAAAGGAGCTGATTTACTTCCATCATAGAACACGACATCTGGAGTTCCATTGTGGTCGATATCAATCAACTTATCTAAAGCAGGGATATAAATTCCCGTCCAAGGCAAATTCGCCATAAGCGGTCCAAGCTTCCATCGCTTCAAATCATTGAAACGAAAGCCCTCCAGCGCTAATTCCACCTGCCTTTCACGACGTATTTCTAAAAGTACGGGGCTATTGACTTCGGGGAAGAATGTATTTTTCAAGTAGGTATCCACTTTGGTCGGCAGTGTATTCGTTCCACCTGTTATTCCTGCCCTTGAACGTAATGCTCCAATAGTTTTCGACCAATCCGCATCATTGAACGTACCTAGTTCCTGTTTCGCTTCAGCATAGTTTAATAGTATTTCCGCATAACGCATTAAAGGAACGGCATTGGTATTGTAACCACCATTGTCGTAATAGGGATCGTCTAAAGTATACTTGATTGGTTGATACCCCGTGTAAGTAAAACTTGCAAAATTTGGAGGAGCAGGCTGTCCATTACGGGAATATCCTGGCGTCCGGATCAACTGCGCCAAGCGCAAGTCGCGATTTTGACATTCCTCATAGAATTCCTCTGTCTGAAAGTTCGGTCTATCCGTATAAGGAGTACCGTCAACATTCAAAAAACTATTGATAAAAGGCCTTACCAAACTTAAACGTGGACCGTAGGTCGCTGATGTCCACCACCAGTTGGCGTCGTTCAAAAGCGCAAGATCTTTACTGAAAGTTACGGCCAACATGACCTCTTTTGTCACTGGCGCATTACTGGTAAACAACTGTCGCTGTGATGTTTTAGGGTCTGCAGAGATATTAAGCCCATAAGGACCATTTTCCATTAAAATCTTGCCAGCGTCGACCGCCATCTGGAAGAATACTTCCGGCTGTGTAGCCAAATTGAGCTTTTGGTATTTACGAAATGTTCCTTCGAACAGCGCGATTCGGGTCTTCAAACCGAGTGCTGTCCATTTGTTAACCGTACTACCGTCGCCCGCCGTATTTGTGATATTGGCGTAGGCAAAGTCCAGATCTTCCATGATGTGCTTCATGACCACTTCGCGCGAATCCCGTGGTGCTTTAAGGATATCCGTTTCATCCACTGCCAGCGGATGATCTACCCAAGGCACATCGCCAAAACGAACTACTTTCTCATAATAGAACCAAGCTCTGAAAAAGCGGGCTAAGCCGATATAGTTATTTTTTATGGCATCAGTCAATTTGGGACTGTTGCACTTAGCGATCAATTGATTGATATTGCGGAGGGTCGTCCAGGACCAGCCCGAACTGATTTCCGCACTATAAGCACCGCCGACCATAAAATCATTGAGGCTGTTTACGGCCGAATAATCGGCCATTGCATCGCCCTTATAAGCGTCACTTCCCGAAGTGATATTCCGATAGAAGGAGTTACTATAATTTTTTAATCCACTTTCACTACCAAAGATATCTTCTTCGGTAGCCCCTGCCTTTGGCAGCTCATTCAGTTCGCAAGAACTGAACAAAAGCGCAACAACAGGTATATAAAACAATTTTTTCATGTTGATATAAAACTATAAGCCAATAGATAAGTTAAAACTGATGCTCTTCATGATCGGATAATTAAATCCGTCACCGGACCCTGTTCCGATTTCCGGATCCGATTTGCCCAGGTTGCCAACATCGAGATCCTTCGTCTTTTTGTAAAGCGGTGACCAGGTCCATAAGTTTTCACCCGATAGGCCTGCACGAAGACTACTGATTTTTAATCGGTTTGTCACAGACTTAGGAAAGCTGTACCCGATCTGTATGTTTTTCATCCGAATATAGGCCACATTTTGTAGATATCTGGTTTGGGGGGTTGTCTTAATAGACTCGTTATAACCGGCATAACGTGGGAAATAGCCATTTGGATTATCTTCTGTCCAGTAATTATTGAGGTGCCATTCCGGTAAGTTGTTGTAAGGTCGATTGTATTGCCCCCAAAAAATAGATTCATTGCTCGGGTACCAATTCTGCTTACCCACACCCTGGAAGAAAGACGAGAAATAAATACCTTGCCAATCCAGATTAAGGTTAAAACTATAGATATATCGTGGATCGGCATTACCGATTACAGTTCTGTCGCCATGGCTATAAATCGTATTATTTCCATAATCGATTACACCATCACCATTTAGATCCGAAAAACGTACGTCACCTGGATATATTGTACCATTGTTTGACGATTTGATCAATTTTTGTTTTGCAGCACCATCAATTTCCGCCTGATTCTGAAATAAACCCTGCGTTACATAGCCCCATATTTCACCGATTCGCTGACCTTCATAATAGGATCCATCTTTGATTAAACCCTCTTTATTTTCGTAACGGTCTATATTGGATCTATAATCAGCCAAAGTACCCCTTACGGACCAATTGAAAGGACTACCGTTCAGATCGAATCTATCCTTATAAGTCAAGCTCACTTCAAAACCTTTTGTGGTCATGTCAGCATAGTTTCCTTTCGGCGACTCCGCACCAAAGATGTCAGGCAAAGCTACACCTAAGGTATACATATTTAAGGTCTTGCGTTGATAGATATCGCCTGTAAAAGTTAGTTTTCCATTTAAAGACGATAGATCAAGACCTAAGTTTGCCGTGCGCGCTGTTTCCCAAGTTAAGTTATCCGGGATCACCTTAGGCACCGAAGTATATGCCGGCTTCTGTCCGTTCAATACCCGATCCATAATCTTGATTTCGTAAATATCCAAATAGGAATACGGATCGACATTACCATTACCCAATGACCCATAGGACGCTCTTAGCTTCAGATCGGAAAGGGCTCTTTTGTCCACCTGGAAGAATGGCTCTTCAGAAATACGCCAGCCCACGGATGCAGAAGGGAATAGTCCCCATCGTTGGTTTGTCGGAAATTTGGACGAACCATCGTAGCGGCCATTGAATTCAAAAAGGTAACGGTCCTTGAAAATATAATTGGCACGCATAAATACCCCGACATTACGGTACTTGTTATATCCCGCTGTCGCTGTGGTATTCTGCCCTACTGCCAGGTTGATATTTTCAACATCATCATTGAGTAGACCTGTTTTGGTAATATAGGTTGAATTATACGTACGCTGTTCATAATTGTATCCGAGCAAACCTTTAAAATAATGATCGCCTATTGTGCGTTCATATTCACTGTATAGATTTCCAAACAAGTAACGATAGCGTTGGTCTACCTGATAAATATTGTCGTTCATACTTGTTTCCAACCGCAACATTTTTCCCTCCTGTGTGCTATACGGAACAGGCACACGGACTCTTACCGAATTAAAATCGCGATTTCTAAAAGTCAGATCCCCTTTAATGCGGAACGTATTGTTGAAAAACTTAGTCTCGAAAGAAGTTGTATTGCGGAGATCCTGATTAGCCGTATTCGTACCATTTTTACCATAGATAAAATCCCCTACTGTATAGGCTGCAGAGAAGCTCATAGATCCATCAGGGTTAAAGATCGGCGAAGAAGGGTGTCCCTCATCGGCAATATTGCGCCAGATATTTCCACCTTCACCAGCAGTCGATGGGTCTCTGTATTTGGCATAATTAAAATCGATGTTATTGCTGATCCGCAACCAGTCTGTCACCTGAAGCCCGGCTTTTGCACGCGTATTATAGGTCTTATATTTATCGCTATTATAGCGGTACATACCATTGTAATCGTAAGCACGACCAGAAATATAGTAATCCATTTTTTCAGAATTACCGCTGATGGACAGGTTATGATCCTGGACAAACGTATTGTCCTTGATCAGCATACCATAATAATCCTCATTACCGTAGTATACATAATTACCCTTATCATCTACCGTGACCTGCTCCGTAATTCCCTGTTCTTTTCTTCTCTTAAATTCCTCCAGCCAATCTGTTGTAAAGATCTGTGTCTTGTTGAGCTTGCTCGGAATCGAGGAATAATTGTTCCAGGCATTATAGGCTGTAAAGAAATGCGAAGCATATTCATAGCCATCCGTCACAAATTTGGGTAAAGCGATCGGTTTCTGAAAAGAGCCACTTCCCGAATAGTTGATGGAAGTTTTTCCGGATTTGGCACGTTTGGTTGTGACCAAAACGACCCCGAAGGTACCGCGGGAGCCGTAAATCGCAGATGAAGCAGCATCCTTGAGTGTCGTTACACTTTCAATATCATTGGGATTGATCGCCGAAAGATCACCCTCGACTCCATCGATAAGCACAAGTGCGCTCCCCCCCTGACCAATGGAAGTTGTCCCACGGATATTGAAACTTGGTGCCCGATTGGGCTTACCATCGGCCGGAGTTACATTTAAGTTGGGAATGACACCTTGGAGCATCTGGCTGGCATTGCCCAGTACGCGTCCTTCAAAAGCTTCTGATCCCACTTGGTCTACTGCACCGGTAAGATTCACTTTTTTCTGCGTACCATAACCGACCACCACAACTTCCTCCAGTTCGGTATCTTTGGATTCCATGATGATATCGATCTGCCCTCCCGTCACGCTGATGATCTTTTCACTGTAACCTATCCCTGTCAATTTGAGTCTTTGCCCTATATTGGCTTGAATCGTGAACTGACCCGCTACATTCGTCGAGGTTGTTTTTTGGCTGGTTAAATTGGTAATGGTAATTCCGGACAAGGTTGTTCCGTTTTTGTCTTTTACCACCCCTTTTACGGTAGACTGAGCTGCAACACCGTGCGTCTCTTTGGTCAATTTAGCATAATCACGCTCTACATTAGCCCAAGTTGGGTATGAGAGACCCAATGCCATACTGATTAGTAATGTTTTCTGCATCTTTAGTCTAGTTTAGAATTTTGCATCAAAGTTGACGCTTTGACTTGGTTTATAATTAACCGTAATGTTAACAAATATTTAATTAACATCAAAAACATCAACGACTAAACAGGTTTTGCAGGTAGATATTTAATAGAAATTTAACTTTTATATAACATAAATCATAAGAACAAGTATTGACACACTTAAAAGTTAATCTATTCAATTCAAAAACCTAAAGTCCCATTTTTCATAATCCAGAAATACGCTAATTGACCGCGAAGGGCAACAGATCATATTCAATTAAATCCATCAAGCGGGATCGCATTAACGGTACTCAGCCTATTTCCGCATTTTTCTTAGGGTCAAACCTACAAATTAATTCGTTTCGAGGTCTCTGTGTACGTATCGATAATAAATTTAAAAATCCTACCACCTGTCAGTTTTGCTAAGCAGCTGATTATACTTTCTAGCATAGCAATGCTCATCTGTTACTTTCCTTCCCGCCAAAGTGACCAATAGAAATAGCTCTAAGATAGGATAACAAAAAGATGCTGCCTT
>NZ_DJTD01000027.1:23719-70662 GCF_002440385.1 Sphingobacterium sp. UBA6317
AAGGCAGCATCTTTTTGTTATCGCTTTTTGTTGTATGCGCTTATTTTCCGCTAATAAAATCCAAAATATCCCTATTAATGGTCTCCGCTTCTGTAGTAGGCATTCCATGTGGAAAACCGGGATAGGTAATTAAAGTACCATTTTGGACTAACTTAGCCGCTCTTCTACCCGTTATATCAATGGGTACAATCTGATCATCTTCACCATGCAATACTAAAACAGGAATCTCGACTTTTTTAAGTTCTTCTGTAAAATCAGTTTCAGAGAACGCTTTGATACAATCATAGTGTGCCTTAATACCGCCCATCATCCCTTGCCGCCACCAGTTGTCCATCACGCCTTGCTGTACATTCGCTCCATCGCGGTTATAGCCATAAAAAGCGAGGGTAAAATCTTGAAAATACTGTTGTCTGCGTGTTGCAGTATTCAATCTTATTTCGTCAAAAACCTCCATTGGTACACCATCGGGATTTGTAGCACTCTTAGCCATGGTCGGGGTAACCGCACTGATCAATACAGCTTTTGAAACCCGAGAAGTACCGTGATTGGTTATGTAGCGAACGACCTCGCCACCACCTGTTGAGTGACCAATATGGATGGCATCTTTTAAATCCAATGCTTCTACCAATTGTGCAATATCCGACGCATAGGTATCCATCTCATTTCCCATTGCCGTCTGTGTCGAGCGACCATGACCCCGGCGATCGTGTGCGATCACACGGTATCCTTTTTCGAGGAAGTACATCAACTGCGCGTCCCAATCGTCGCTGGATAAAGGCCAACCATGATGAAATACGATCGGTTGTCCTGTTCCCCAGTCCTTGTAATAAATTTCTGTTCCGTCTTGAACTTTGAATGTTGCCATGATGAGTAGTTTAAGAATTTTATTGTTTACATGATATGTTAATTGGATTGCAATTCATAGTCCAACAAACATATACAACTGTATTTAAGCATATTAAAAAATTAAAAGTCAATTTAAAAACAACGATATTTCGTTATTTATACAACAGGTTCATTCGTTTTTACGATACGATCTATTATCCTGCAAGAGACTTCTCGTCGTGTGCTCACCTGTGTTTAAATAGTATTCATATATTCAGTTTTCACCTAATATTTGAACCAAATCTTCCGCTCCACCATCAAATTTCTGTCCATTAACAAAAAATGTCGGTGTCCCATTAACGCCGCTAAGCATACCACTTTCAAAATCGCCATCCACGCGATCCTGTAACGCCTCGTCCTGCAAATCAGATTTGAACTTCGACATGTCCAAATCCAGTTGCTCGGCGATATCCAGCAGCAATCTTTCACTCAGCAAGTTTTGGTTTTCAAAAATGGCATCATGCATCTCCCAAAATTTCCCTTGCAGTGCTGCAGCCTCCGCCGCCAATGCTGCGGGTTTTGCATAGGGGTGCATCTCCGAAAGCGGAAAATTGCGGAATACAAACCTGATCTGGCTTCCCAGTTCGGCCATCATTTCTTTTATAATTGGATGAGCTGCACCACAATGCGGACATTGGTAATCCCCATATTCAACAATGGTCAGATCGGCCTGGCCATTTCCCAATATATGGTCAGCATTGCTGACCTTCGGTTTCAATGACATAATTATTTTGATTTAAGATTCTCCAATGCTTCGATAATACCGTCTGCCCCCGGATTGACCGCAGTCGGAGACAGATAACTCCAAGCGATAACGCCCTCCTTATCAATCACAAAAAGTGCGCGCTTGCACTCCCCTTCCTCTTCATCGTAAACACCATACTTCTTGGCGACCTCGCCTTTAGCTTCAAAATCGGCTAAAAGTGGAAAATGCAGCTTTCGGGATTGCGCAAAGGCCATATGGCACCATTTGCTGTCAACGGAAATACCCATAATTTCGGCATCATATTTTTTAAAATATTTGAGCATTTCATTATATAAGGCCATCTGATCGCTACATACCGGACTCCAATCTGCCGGATAAAATGCCAATATCACATTATGCCCCTTAAATTCTGATAATCTAATTTTTTGATCGGGTGTCGCGTACAAGGTAAAATCAGGAGCAACATCATTTTCTTTTAACATATCAACGTCTTTAAAGTTTATCGACCATCTCAAGGTGCACAACCTTAAAATAGATGTGCATCATCTTTAAATAAAGCACTTAAAAGCTAAAATTGTTTTAAGGAAAAAATAGCTATCCACGATTTGACTACAATATCCGTTGATCTGCCTACATCCAAACTCGATCGATTAGCCACCTTTGTAACATCAATTTATTTAAAAAAAGAAATACATGAAATCACAAAAAGTATGGTTTGTCACTGGTGCTTCCAAAGGGCTAGGTCTCAGTCTCGTTAAAGAATTGCTCGCCCAAGGTTATCTTGTGGTTGCCACATCAAGAACAAAACAGGCCCTGGAAGATGAAATCGGCGATCAGGAAAATTTTCTGCCGCTTGAAGTGGACATTACCGATGACAAAGACGTTGCCCGGGCAGTACTCTCGGCCATTGATTATTTCGGAAAGATTGATGTATTGGTCAACAATGCCGGATATGGTCAGACCGGCACCCTAGAGGAGCTCAGTGATCGGGAAGCACGCCGCAACTTCGAAGTGAATGTCTTTGGATCACTTAATGCCATCAGGCATATCGCCCCCCATATGCGACGCCAACAAGCGGGACATATTTTCAATATAGCATCTATCGGCGGACTCGCAGGAAATTATCCAGCCTTTGGTGTTTATTGCTCCACCAAATTTGCTGTCGCAGGCTTTACCGAAGCCCTCGCTGTCGAAATGGAACCTTTTGGTGTACACACGACCTTGGTCTATCCCGGTTACTTCAGAACTGATTTTTTATCCGAGGGATCCTTACACACCGCAGCCAATCCGATCGCTGCGTACGTCACTGCCCGAGAAAACGAAGCTACCCATCTGCATCAGATCCATGGCAATCAGGCAAACGATCCCCACAAAGCAGCAACCTTATTAATTGAGTTAAGTACGCTCGCACAGCCCCCAGTTCATTTTTTAATGGGCGAAGATGCGTATGAGCTGGCAAAAAATAAGATCAATATGCTTATGACGGAGATCGAAAAATGGAAAAGTTATACCGTGTCAACAGCTTTCGAGCAATCCGTATAACAGCTTAGTTCAGTATAAGGAGCTTCCTAGGATATTTCACAATAATCAAATTAGAAATTCATTAAATTTACAACATGGAGAATACATTTCGCTTTCATTCGCTTTCGGAATTCCACAGCTTTTGCGGACTACCTAAGCCCGAACATCCATTGATGAGCTTGGTTGATTATAGTCAAGTACATTACCCCATAAATGACAGCAAATTGAATTGGATACAACATTTTTATTCGATCGGTTTAAAGCGAAATGTAAATGCCCGGTTCAATTATGGACAGCAGCACTATGACTTCGACTCGGGCATACTCACTTTTATCTCGCCCCTACAATTTCTACAAGTGGAGATCAATCAGCAAGTGCAGGCACAACCCAGCGGCTGGATTTTGTTGATCCATCCCGATTTTCTCTGGAACAGCGAACTGCCAAAACATATTCACTCCTACGATTTTTTCCAATATCAGGTCAATGAAGCGCTTTTTCTTTCGGACAAAGAAGAAGCCATCATTGTCGATATTCTGCAGAATATAGAAAAAGAGTATCAGTCCAATATCGATAAATTTAGCCGCGAACTCATTATCAAACAGATCGAGCGCTTGCTGATTTACGCCGAACGATTTTACGAACGTCAATTTATCACCCGCAAACGATCGACCCAAGAGCTGGTCACCAAGTTTGAGCAGTTACTGTCAGCACAGTTTCAGCAACACATACTTGTGGAGCATGGCGTACCAACCGTCAGCTTCCTGGCGCAGCAGCTCAATTTATCACCAAACTACCTGGGCAGTTTGCTGCGTATCTACACCCAACAAAACACCCAACAGCATATTCAGCATAAAATGATCGAGTATGCCAAATTAAGGCTAAGCACGAGTTCCCTTTCCATCAGTGAAATCGCCTATGAACTGGGTTTCGAACATCCACAGTCGTTCAGTAAAGTGTTCAAAAAGAATACCCAACAAAGTCCCGTGGAATTTAGGCAACAATTTCAGTAGGTTATTTATCTTTACTCCGCGTAATATCCCGCTACCCCAATGCCAATCGTCCAAAAGAACTTTGACTTTTTAAGGTCCTCCAGCAGCATATCCGCATTGTCTTCGTATTCGCCATCGGCTTTGATTTCCTCAATCTCCTCCTGAACATCCTCTTCAGTCATCTGTCTCCAGACGCCCACAGAGCTATTTAAAAATGTATAGCAATATCCCGCTTCGGCATCATCAACCTCACCCTGATTTTTATCCGTTAAGAGATTGACCAGTTCAGCTGCTTCGACCTGAAATGGATTAACACCATAGATATTGATTTCAGTTTTTTCTGGATAGGGTCCATTGATGCTTTCTATAAATTCCAATGTTCCCTGATCATTAAAATCAAGTCTCAATTCGAGTTCATCATAATAATATTGGTCGTCCAGCGCATCTGAAGGAGCACCAAGCACACCTTGAACTTCAGCACGGCCCGCACCAAGATTAACTTGACCAATACCTTCAATTTGAATCCCAACAAGTGGGATTAGTTCGATCTTTTTCATGCGTATTCAGTAAATTACAAAAAGGATACCTGCATAAATAACACGTGAACATCCGCTATCGTTTTATCCAATTATGAACATAGCTATAGCTTTATGCTGACATAAATTTAAACTAATTCCCATTAAATAATTATTAACATTTTTACCTTTTCTTACGATACTAAGCGCACATGATAATTCGCATACTCAGGCAATTATGACTAACTTTATGGATGCTTCAAAAATCCACCATTATGCAACAGACACTAGCCACATTAGACAGTTATATCCAAAATCTAAGACCTGAGCTGTATATCGATCTACAGTCCTCGTTATCGGCAGAAGAGTTTAGGGACCTTGAACAGCAATATGATATGGAGATACCTCAGAATCTTAAAGCGCTCTATCGCTGGAAAAATGGGCAACGCACAACAAGTTATGAAGTCTTTGTGAACAATTCGACTTTCATCCCACTAGGAGAAGCGCTGGATACAGCGCAGGAACTGACCAATATGATTGGTATGGACTTTGAAATCGAAAACTGGTGGAATGAGTATTTTTTTAGCCTAGATAACACCGGCGAATATCCCAAACGTTTTAAGGTGGGCTAACAGAAACTCATCGCCCTCATTTTTTTCTCTCGATGAATTTTTGAATTACACTCCTGTCGTTAAACATTACTTTTTTCACATAGTAACCTTTTCCACTAGAAGCCAGAGCTGCCGAATCTGCCGAAATGTAATTACAAAAAAAAGAAATCAGTTCAGGAGAAGCCTCATACACCAAATAATTCAGTCTTAAAGTTTTATTATCTGGATTCAAACATAATTGACATAAGGATTTTTCATGATCAAAAAACTCAATCTCTAGATTCGAGCAATAGTTATGTTTATGCCCTATATCATTCTTTTCAGGTTTGTACCGCTTTAACTTATCTAATTCATCGAGAAGAATGTCCCATTTCGCTAATGGAAAGGTATCATTCTTGGCCGCAAAAAAATCAACCGCATGATGTTTATAAGAATCACTCAAGTATCTTTCTTGACTATACTGTTCATCAACGAATTCTCGACTGAACAAAATCCGTAATTCCTTTTCCCGCTGTTTCTCTTTGGAACCACAGGATAAAAACAGAGGCAACATGCAATAAAGAGTAACAAAAATTAAATAAGTTCTTTGATTCATAATACTATTGGTCTTTACACTAAATCGAAGGAAACAATACATGCTGGTTTCAAATAACCTCATCAACAAGATGCCGACATTATGGAGATGCAAAATTTCATCCAGTTCCACACATTAATAAGTTAAAATCAAAAGATATACTGTTTTTATAAAAGGTAAAATAGGAATTTAAACGAATAGATAATAACTTTGGACAGATAACACACCGTCCATTATACGAATCAGACTTTGATGAAATCGAAGAAAACAAATCCTTGCGATCACTCCTGCCTTATGTGCCGTTATGTCTTACAAGATTGGCTCGGACAGATCGACCTTCATCGGAAGAATATCAAATTAAAAAAAGGTGAACAGTTTATCTCCGAAGGAGAATCCGTTCGGGGAATTTATTTCATCCAGTCGGGACTTGTCAAAGTTCACCGTAATCTGGGGGATAAAGAAACCATTGTACGATTTGCAAAAAAAGGAGATATCGTTGGCCATCGCGGAATCAGTACCGAACAAACTGTCTACCCTATTTCTGCAACAACCCTGGAAGTGTCACAGCTCTGCTTCGTCGAAATGCCGTTCTTCCTATCCACGCTACGCATTAATCCTGAGCTGAGCTACAGGTTGATGTTGTTTTTTGCCGACGAACTACATCTTTCTGAACAAAAGATGACCCGACTGACACAGCTCGCTGTTAAAAATCGCCTTGCCTGGAGCCTATTGTTACTTCACCGTTTTTTCAGCGAGGGACATAAGGATGGATATATTGGATTATCCCTAAGCAAAAAAGACTTGGCTTCCTACGTAGGCGCTACGTACGAGACCGTATATCGTACGCTGAGCGAACTTATCGAATTAGGAGCCATCATAATGGACAAAAAAGATATTTTTATTAAAAACCTCCAGCTTTTACAGGATCTATCAGAAGAAAACAATGGGGAGTTAAACTAGCTAGAAAAGCCAACGACTCCCCAAATCATATATTCCCTTAAAAATACATCACCTTAAAATTTAAAGCCCATACCGACTCCCAATCTCCATTTACCATCAGCAGCACTCGTTTTTGCGGTATAGAATGCTGGCAGCTGAATGGCAATATGTCGGAATACAGCCGTTAAACCAAATCCCAGAGAGGGCGTGATCCAGGAGTTCTTTGGCTTCCCCGATTCAACCTTATCTTCTTTCAGTTTTAAGCTAGGTAATAGACCAAGCAACAGGCAGCTTTTGGGTGCGAATATGTATTTCACAGCTGGCCCGGTACAATTGAAGTAAACACCCCGATCGACGTAGCCCGCTACCGCAATGCCTTCAAACAAACTGCCTTTTATTATTTTTTCCTGACTATAAATTCTATCGCCAGCAATCAGCAACAAGATTAGCGTCAATAGTTTTTTCATTTGATCCATAAAAATTCAATTTTGTGAAGTTGATACCTTTTCTTTTTGATGATAAGTATAATAGATAGCCATCCCCGTAAATAGAAGACCGCCAACAATGTTTCCAGCGGTTACGATCAGCTGATTACAAAGCCACCAGTCGGAGATCGTCACTTTTGCACCAAACATCATCCCGGCAGGGATCACAAACATGTTAACAACAGCGTGCTCATAACCTAATGCAAAGAATATAAAGATCGGAATACCCGCAGCTAGAATTTTACCAAGGGTAGACTTAGAAGTCATGGACATCACCACGCCCATACAGACCATCCAATTACACAGAATAGCTTTGACAAAAGCCGAAAACAAACCGGCCACACCATGGCTGCTGTATCCAAGGGTTTTCTTTTCACTGATCAGAATTAGGCTCTGTTCGATATTTCCGAGCTGGCTCGACTGCCCGGTCTCTGTGCTAGCCGCCCAGAACAAAATCGCAAAGAGCACACTGCCCAACAAGTTGCCCAGAAAAACCCAGAAAAGATTATTGGCCATCGCCTTAAAATTGATCTTACCTTCAAACCAGGCTAAAGGCACCAGCGAAAAGCTTCCCGTCACCAGCTCCAGACCAAGGATAACGATAATGACAAAACCCACCGGAAAAACAAATGCACCGACTAAGCTCAGTCCCGTCTGGGAAGTCGCCAATAGTGCGAGTGTGACAGAAATTGCCAATAAGGCTCCTGACAATGCTCCCCGTATCAATAGATCTTTGATTGGAAGCGTAGATTTGTAGATTGCGGTATTCATCATTGCACCAGCAACCTCTTTTGGGCTAATATAATCCATGGTATTTTTGTTTTAAAAGGTTTTAGATTCAGTTATTTATTAGCTTAGCTAAGCAGTCATTCCAATAAAAACACTTCCGTTTTCAACCTTCACCGGGTAAGTTTTAATCGCACATTCATCACCCGAAAGACATTCACCTGTGTCTAGGGCAAAGGTTTTTTTATGGAAAGGACAAGCGACTTTCGGCGTCTCACCCAAAGAGCCCAACATCCCGCGGCTTAAAATCATCTGCCGTTTGTGCGGACATTCATTCTGCGTGGCATACCACTCATTGCGGCGGGCAAAATAAAACAAGGCCACCTGTTCGTTATTCAATTTAAGACAGACTCCGCCGTTTTCAATGGCATCTTCAATCCGGCAAGCCTTCAGCCACTGCATGTCAATTTGCATATTCATATGATTTCAATTAAAAGGTTTAGTGATTCTATATTTAATAAGTATTGATGTTCCAATCTGCAGCTTTCTTCTGTCCGCGAAAGCTTTCGAAGCGAACAGTTTCATCCTTCTCCTCTGGTGCATTTACAAAATGAACAAAGCGTTTACGAATTTCCGGATCCTCCACAGCGACTTTCCATTCACAGCGATAACTATCAACAAGCAGCTGCATATCCTGTTCCCAGGAATCACCCATCCCCAGACTATCCTGTACCACAACATTTTTTAGATAGTCTATTCCACCCTCCATTTTATTGAGCCAGGTAGCGGTCCGTGTTAACGGATCCGCGGTGCGGATATAAAACATCAAAAAACGATCGATATAACGGATACAGGTTTCACTATCGATATCCGAGGCTAATAATAAGGCATGCTGCGGCTTACTTCCACCGTTGCCGCAAACATAAAGGTTCCAACCTTTTTCGGTTGCAATAATTCCAAAATCCTTACTCTGCGCCTCAGCACACTCGCGAATACAGCCACTAACGGCCGACTTGATCTTATGTGGAGCACGTAATCCACGATAGCGTTCCTCTATCCGTATCGCAAAAGAAACACTATCGTGCAACCCAAACCGACACCAGGTACTGCCTACACAGCTTTTAACAGTCCGTAGTGCCTTACCATAAGCATGTCCACTTTCAAAACCCGCAGCAATAAGTTCTTCCCAAATCAATGGCAGATCATTGAGATGTGCACCAAATAAGTCAATGCGCTGTCCACCCGTAATTTTTGTATATAACCTGTATTTCTTGGCCACCTCCCCAATAACGATTAGTTTATCCGGGGTAATTTCACCACCTGGAATACGCGGGACCACCGAATATGTCCCACCCTTTTGTATATTAGCCAGATAACGGTCGTTGCTATCCTGAGCCACATCATTACCCTTGCCAAGAATCATCTCGTTCCAGAGACTGGCAAGCAAGGAAGACACCAAAGGTTTACAGACTTCGCATCCATGGCCATGGCCCAGCACATCCAATACATGATCATAACTTTTGAGCTCGTGGATCTTGATCAGATCATAAAGCTCCTGACGGCTCAAATCGAAATGTTCGCAGATGGTACTCCGGATATATTTCCCTTGCTGTTTCATGGTGTAATTAACAAGGTCCTTAATCATCGGCACACAGCCGCCGCATCCTGATCCGGCTTTGGTACATTTCTTTACGGCGTCCGCATTTTCACAATTTTTAGTTGCTACAGCATCACAAATCTGTGCTTTAGAAACTCCTTCACAACTGCAGATTAGCGCCGCATCAGGAAGAGCCTCTAGACCAGAAGAAGCAGACCTGCTGTCACGCTGCTGGTCGAAAAGGAGAAGTTCTGGATGTTCTGCTAATGGGAGGTTATTGTTAACCATCTGAAGCAACATGTTGTAACTTGTCGCTTCCCCGACAAGTATTCCGCCCAATAGCCGCGTTCCATCTGTACTGACGTTTAGTCGTTTATAAATACCCTTATTACGATCCTCCAATAAGATCGTTCGAGCATAAGGTTCACTGATAAAAGGATCTCCAAAACTTGCCACATCAACTCCCATCAGTTTCAGTTTAGTGCTCATATCAAACCCTATAAAAGATTTTTCTTCTCCTATGATTTGAGCTGCCGCAATTTCAGCCATCTCATACCCAGGCGCCACCAGACCATAAATCATATCATTCACCAAGGCGCATTCACCGATGGCATAAACTGAAGGGTCTGAGGTCTGCATCTGTGCATTCACCAAAATTCCACCCCGTTCACCGACAGCTAGGCCCGACTTCTTGGCGAGTTCGTCACGGGGACGTATACCAGCCGATATCACCAGCAGATCTGTCGCCATGGAGGTGCCGTCGTTAAAGGCGACTCCTGTGAGGCGATCATCACCTAGCAGTTGACTTGTGGATTTTTGCAATAAGCAACGCAAGCCCAATTCCGCGAGCTTATGCTGCAAAAGCACACTGGCACTATCGTCGATCTGGCGTGGCATCAGGCGGGGAGCAAATTCAATCACAGCAGTTTCTTTTAGGCCAAGATCTAGGAGAGCTTTAGCCGCTTCAAGACCCAAAAGTCCGCCCCCCATGACCGTACCAGTTTTGACCTTTGCCGCATAAGCCTTAATCAACTCCAAGTCTTCGATTGTACGGTAGAGAAACACCCCTTCTTTCTCAATCCCAGGAATAGGAGGAACAAAAGGGGCAGAACCTGTCGCAAAAACCAAATAGTCATAATTTAATGTAATCCCTTTTAGAGACTTCACTTCCTTTTTCAAGAGATTTATAGCAATAACAGGATCATCTAAATGGATTTTTACATTATTCTCTATATACCACTCATTTTTTAGCAAAAAAAGTTCATTAATGGACGAAACTTTAAAGTAATCTGTCAAATGAACACGATCATAAGCTCGAATTGACTCCTCTGCGAATACAGTTATACCTAGGTTATTAGATTTTTGCTTTAATTTTTCACAAATCTTATTACCAACCATACCATTTCCGATAATAACAACATTTTTTCTATCCATAATCATAATTTTTATTGAAAAAAATCAATTTACACTTTCAATAACACTAATTTATGGAATAAAAAATCAAAAAAATCAAAATAAATATGATTTTTATAATATTTTTTCAAAAATAAAACATAAAAATTAACACAAAACATGATTTTAGTCATATTTTTTTAATACTTTTATATAAAATAAAAACAAAAAAAAAGGATATAATGAAAGAAATAAAGAAAAAAACCTTATTTATTGTAGGTTCTGGACCGGGAGACCCCGAATTACTTACCATAAAAGCTTATAAAGCGATAGAAAATGCTGAAGTGATCCTATATGACAACCTAATTAATCAAGAAATCCTTCAAATAGCAGACAAAAACTGCTTAAAACACTATGTTGGCAAGCATCCTTATGGAAAATACGTTCCTCAGGAAGAAATAAATGAACTTATCCTACATTACTGCAGCAAATTCGACAGGGTGCTACGACTTAAAGGTGGTGATCCCTATCTTTTTGGCCGGGGTTTTGAAGAATGGCTTACCGTGCAAAACAGATCCATTGACATCACCTATATTCCGGGTATCAGCAGCATGCAAGGCGCAGGCCTTCATAATATTCCATTAACACATCGCGGTGTAAGTGAAGGCGTATGGGTATTGACAGGCATGAAGAAAGATGGAACCCTTTCATCCGATCTGCAACTAGCGGTTCAGAGCAGATCTACAGTAGTTATCTATATGGGCATGCGTAAGCTCGACGAAATTGCACGTACTTATGTGTTACACGGTAAAGGAGAAACAACAGCCGCGATTATACAGCACGCAAGCTTACCTCAACAAAGACAAGTGCATTGCAAAGTCAAAGATCTCGTAAAAATAAGCAAAGAGTATAACATGGGACATCCAGCCATCATTATCATAGGCGACGTCGTGAATCTACAACATACATTGACACTGGCTACCGAAAAAAGGCACATCATCTAACGCTATCTGCCCGTCATTCTGCCGGACACAACAATACCACTTCGCAGCAGCACGTAAACAGAAGAGCTTGCCGCAGGGATGATTATTCGCTGAATTCGACCACAATACAAGGCCAAAATAGTCAGGCCGTCTATACAATCTGCAGATCCATATTTCTAAAGGGATTCAGTTCGGAATCATTGGAGTCCAGGTCGGTGATTAATGCCGTGAGCGAATCTATTGGACATACCCTAAACAGTTCCCCTTGATAAAGCTTATTCTGGCTGGCTAAGGCTATTGTTTTCTTTGCACATTGCACCATCATCTTTTTTGTTTCGCCATCTGCAGCTGACGTTGCCGATACACCGAGCTCAGGATCTACAGCACAAGTTCCCATAATAAAGATATCGGCGTTATATTTAGCAACTTCCATACAGGTTGTGATGCCTGAAGTTACAGCCAGATCGGGTTCAAAATTACCACCCAAAAAAATAAGTTCTACATTTTTGAACTTCTCGAGCAGCGGCACTATGGAAAAATTATTTGTAACCATCCGGATCCGGATATCCAATGGCATTGCATTCACTACGGCCCATGTCGTAGTGCCACCATCCACAAAAAGGGTCATGCCATCTTTCAGAAACGGCTGTACTTTTAATGCAATAATATCTTTTTCTTTGGTCAGAAACGATTGCCTATCCTGGAAAGTCAACGGATCTTTTTCGCGAAGCATAGCCCCACCCCTGGTCTTGGAAAGCAAGCCGTTCCGATAGAGAAGATCTATGTCGCGACGGATGGTATCTTCCGATACCGCCAACAATACCGCCAGTTCTTCAAATTTCACCTTCCTCCGACTCGCCAATTCGCGGAGTATTACCTCAAAACGCTCTTCTTTTAACATGCTATTACTTCCTGATTTTATAGATAAGGGCTACCACTAGAAAAAGTAAAGCTATTGTTTCGAAAGCAATGATCAAAGAAAAATGCTGTGCAATAGCACCCAAAAGCGCCGGTCCTGCCAGCTGACCTGCATAGCCCATGGTTGAAATAACCGGAATGGCTACTGTCGGTGAAAGTCCTTCAATCCGGCCACCCTCGCTAAAAAATACAGGGACAATATTGGCGGCTCCCAGTCCCAACAGGACAAATCCAACAAGTGTAACAGAAAGCCAGGGACTAAATACCAGGATCAAAATACCTAATGACGCCAATAGGCTCCCACCGATCACCACCACTTTACTATTCAGCTTGCTTACTAATCGATCTCCCTGCAATCTCATCACCGCCATCGCTACGGAGAAGGCCGCATATCCAATTCCCGTAAATTCCGGAGATACGCCTTTGTGATCCCGCAAGAATATGGCGCTCCAATCCAACATCGCTCCCTCCGACAGAAAGGCGATGAAACACATCAGTCCAAGTACCAGCACACTCCACCTGAGCCATTGAAATCTTTTTTTGGAAACCCGAGTCTCATCAATGTGGGAAAACTCGACAATGATTTCCTTTTCCTTATGGTAACCCAGCAGCTTTCGATATTGTAAGATCAATAGCAGTATTAAAAAGATAGCGATAGTAACTGCCGCATAAATCGGAATTAGCCCCATCTTTATCAGAAAACCCAAGCCGATCGATCCAAATAGGCCACCTACGCTGAACAGCCCATGTAAAGATGACATGATCGGTTTACCCATGGCATTCTGAACCTGCACACCATGTGCGTTCATAGCCACATCTATACTACCTATACTGCAGCCAAATATAAAAAGAACACAGGCCATCAAATAGCTATTTGTTACCATCAACAGAACAGGGAGCACAACGGCAGCAATTATACCTGAGATCAAAATCACTTGTCTACTCCCAAGTTTCCCGATAAAAAAACCAGAGAGAGGCATCGTTAATAGTGCACCACCACCCAAACACAGCAGTAAAAGCCCCAGTTCTCCATCGTTAAGACCAAGACGGTCCTTGGCGAAAGGTACCATCGGTGCCCAGCTTGATAGCGCGAGGCCACATACCAAAAACATAACCTGTGTCGCTGTTTTTGCCTTAATTATCGATTCGTTAATGATCGGTTTGTTCAACATTCTGATAAATTTTACATTGCAATATTATGCAAATTTGCATAATATTGCAATGTAATTAAATAAAAAGATTTGCCATGCGAATAGAACACCTCGCCCTGTGGGTCGATGACCTCGAGAAAATACGTGCTTTTTACGCCAAATACTTTGGTACTGTTAGCGGAGAAAAATACCATAACCCGAAGAAAGGGTTTTCATCCTACTTTCTTAAATTCCGCGAGTCAGACGCACGTTTAGAGATTATGAACCGTATTGATATCACTGCAGCAGCAGCTGACAGAATCCTGAGCAAAGGTTATACCCATCTAGCCCTAAGCGTCGGTGGAAAAGATGCTGTCGATAAGTTGACCGAGCAATTACGGTTGGATGGATATATTATCGAAAGCGAACCCCGTACGACGGGCGATGGGTATTATGAAAGTGTCATACTTGATCCAGAGGGAAATCCAATAGAAATTGTAGCTTAAACGAAAAAAAATAAAGCATCTCGATGGTGCTCGAGATGCTTTACCTTAATCCGTATGAAAAGAAAGTCCAAAAGGCCTATTTAAGGGATTCAATTACGATTTTTTATAACAGGGTCGATCCAGTAGTAGTCGTGGTCGGTATGGGAAAAGAACTCCATGGGGGTGACGTGACAATCAATGGTGTCGCTGAGCCCATCGTCGGTATAACTGACTACCTCTTCGGAGGGAAGCACCATACCGCTCATAATGGAACCATAGTCCAGGCAATGAAGATCCGACATCAGTACATTGACATGATTCGATACGACCCATTGTTCCATTTCTTCCTTACTGACACGTTTTACACGATCGGCCAAAAAGCGAGCTTCCTCCAGCTCTTTTTCAACGCTGTCCGGAAAAAATAGTAGTAAAAATGCCTCATACTTTTCAACGTCTTTATTTCGAATTGCTTCATTCCGTAGAAACAGCTTCTCGCCCATCTGTCCATACTGGTCCGCATATTTTTTCAGTTCCATCTGCGCAAGCTCCTGATCCGACCATTTTTGCAGCTCGGATAAGGCATACACCTCCGTACCTTGTCCGTCACAGCGGTTGAGGTATTCCCAGATATCGCCCTGCACAACTTTAGGTTTCTTCTGCTCCAGCACATTGTAGCCTTGGGCTATCCATGCGTCTATTTGTTCCCTTCTCATGTTCTGCTATTCTTTTAAAAAGAAACAACAGCGCAACTGCAATGGTTTGCTTTTTTCTATTTGAGATTCCGGGCTTTCAACTCCGCATCGACAGCCTTTTCATTTTTACCAAAATATTTATAGGCTAGGACCGCCAGAATCAGGGGAAAAATTGTCGGCCAGGTTATGCCTGCGACGAATACACTGTAGGCGGCTATCCCTAAACAAAAGCCAATGATCGATGCATTGATGATTTTCGTGGGTTTGGCTTTCTTCTTGAGAACCAACAACTCTTCATTACTGAGTTCATTTAATTTCTTTTCTTCCATCAGGTCTGTACTTTTATAGGTTAGTTATATTGTATGTTGATGCGAATATAATTATTTAAACGGATAGGAAGAAAATGAAAAATAATAGCGCAAAAAAATAAAAAAGGTCGGATGAAAATGGAACACCCGACCTTTTTAACTAAGTTACTCCTTACATGGATACCTATAAGACAATGGCTGCAGGCAGATGGTTTGTTTTTTTTTACAATTTGTATCAGCTTTTGATCGACCAGCTTTCATCCAATCAGCTCTTGCTTGTACTTTTTAATGCCCAAGCCACCAATAGGGGTTGAAAAAATAAACGGGCGAGCCGCTTTCCATCCGTATCCAATCCAAAGCCATCCCGATGGTCTTTATATTGGGCAATATTTCCGGGAAACACGGCTGCAAAAAATGCTGCTGCAATTTTTCCAACGTTCGATCGCTGTTTGGCAGGTGCTAAAATCAATGTAGCACCAAGAGCAATTTCCGCAAAACCCGAATATACAACCGTATCATCTTTGGAGATCGGAACCCAGTCTGGCACCTGAGCCTGAAATTCCTTACGGGCAAAGGTCAGATGTCCAATACCGGCAACAACCAAAAAAGCACCTAATCCAACCCGTGCAATCTTCTGCATATGTGATTTATCCATAGCTTTTTTATTCAAAGTACATCATTCGACGTAAAATTGTTTGACCTATTGCAACGCATCGATGTCATAGCCTATGATGGGAAAGAACAGCAACGTATTACAAGTTTACTCAACGGGGCTGTCGTTATGCCCAAGCGTGTTGATTTGATGTGCTATCCTACCGATGATTTTTGGGTGCGGAAAGGAATGGGGATCGAAGGAATAACAAAAAGCGGCCGATCTCCTCAGAGCAAGGCCGCTTTTTCAGATAGACAAATGGTACGTCACTGCATCCTGGCTCTTTCCTGTAGTGCAGATCGGTATCACTAACGGAACAACTGCCGGCACTCAAACGTTTTCGAAGAAATATAAGAACAGCTGCCTTTCTCAAATCCAAAACCTGAGCATGTTTCCCTATATTTATACCCATGCTCCTAGAGCTACTGTTATGTCAATTTCTTAATACTCGATTAAACGGGTTGAAAAACTTACAAACAGGCAGTTTGAGATCAGGAGCCGGAGCTCGCAAAAAGTAGTCTCAACATCAAAAGTTTAGCGCTTCTCGGGAGTTCCTCAAAGGTGAAATGGACACAAGGAAGAGATACGCTACAGCTGTCTTTACCCACTGTCAAGAACCCAAAAATCCCGAATTACGTGTATAAGATCGAATCGAATTAGACCAACGCCTATTTCACAAATCGTCTTACTCCCTTTAACAAAAAGCTCCTTGATCATTGATTGATCAGTGAGCTTTTACAATCAACACACTATTCTTACCATGATGCTATCCGTCGGACGGTATTGTAAAAAACTATTGCTTCAGCTGCAACGAATCGTAAGCCAAAGCGATCGGATATAAATCCACAGAAAAGACTAGTCTTAAAATGTACATCTTTGCTTTAACGACAAAAGACAAAGTACACACATGAAAAAATATATTATCGTATTCAGTCTATCCTTACTTACGTTAAGCGTCTCGGCGCAGAAGAAAAAGAAAAAACAGGGCCCGCCACCCGTGGTGAACTTCCTTATTCACGACAATAGGCACCATACCGATATCTTTAGAAAACTGAATAATTTCTTTCTTGATATTTTCATCCGTTTTAGGATGTGCCATGATTTCAGCTGTATTGCGCAACCATATTTGATTGGCAAAATGTAGATTCAAAAACTGTTGTGGCCTACCCGTACTATCTGCAAATTGACTCGGCAATAAGGTAGAAGAATTACTTGCAAAAATCGTTTTGTCAGCAGCCAATTGCGCTGCCTGTTTGTAAAAATCCTTTTTTATTTGGATTTCTTCTGGAATAGCTTCAATAAGCAAATCGGCATCTTTAAGCGCTTCCTCCAGATTACTCGTATAGCTCAAATGCTCCTTTGCCGCTGCTATTTGCGCATCGGTAGCTTGAATATCGATACGATAATTTTTTGCTAAATCATCAAATTTTGATTTTGCTCTATTTACAATCTCCGCATTGATGTCATAAACGGTAACATCAAAACCGTGAAAAGCAGTCTGAAAAGCGATTTGATAACCCAAAACACCACTACCCGCTACGGTGATTTTTTTATTGAATTCATTTGTACGACAATTAAAGTTTATAAAAATTAGGGTCAAAGGCTTCTTGCAAATTCGTTGGCTCTCTTCTTTTTTTATGATTAAGATCGTGCCTTGCCGTGGAAGAAGTGACGTATGCCGATTGCCTTGCTCTTTGCAAATTGCCTATAGGCGCATTTTCTTCCAACGTGCGGAATGGTGTAAAAGATAAATTTTCCATCACATCAAAATTGCCATCTACAGGAACCTGTTGTTTCGGAATTCTAATTTTTGCAACCGTTTGAAAAGGCGATAATTCCTGCGACCATTCTTCGGTCAGATCATTAATCGGCATCTTTTTTAGGTCTTTGCACAACTGAATTTGCAATTCAAAAGTCAAATCGTTTTTCGCAATTTCTTTGATAATCCCCTTGCGGTAAGGCCAATCGGCACTATCTATATCAATATCTTTTTCGGTAATAAGATTTTGAGTTTCGACAGTAGGTGCAATTCGAATTTTCGCCATATAATCGCCATGACGAACAGCACCCATACTGTAAAATTCATACAAAAAACTGTTTATAGAAGGGATTTTTTCAAATGTTTTTAAAGCGCCCAATTCCTTTAATGCTTCAAAATTTGGGAAAGCTTTTTTGTTTTCAGTCACCCATAAAGTGGCAAATTCCAACTTACCCAAAGCACCTCTTTCAAAGAAATCGTTTAGCTGTAAAAATAACTTCGAAATAAACACATAATGTGCTGCCGTGTTGCAGAAAAACACTGGATTATTAATCAAATTATAATCAACATTAGGTGAATCTTCCTCACCCGGAGCTAATTTTTTACCTTTAATACCAAAAATTTTCAACGCAAAACCCTGTGCATTTCCGCTTAATTTATCGGGCAACACACGAGATGATCCGTTCGAAAACCGCACGACAGCTTCGTATTTTCCAGCTTGCTTATAAATGCCTTGAGCCAGTTCTTCGGGTAGATTGGTTAAAATTTCAACCTCTGCTTTTAGTGCGGCATAGCCATTGGCATGCGCATCACGCGTATGGTGTGCTATTTTACTAATCTCAGGCGTATTTCTGATATAATCTTGAATATCTTTATTAATCTTAGCTATATATTTGTCAAAATTCGCAGGAATTTCTTCTAAATCATAGCTGTATTTTACATTTTCGCTCATGCTTACATTTTTAGCTGTTACAATTCACTGATCCATTTTAGAGCGGAAATACTCGGAATAAAACAATATTCACCACCTTTTACTAAGTTGAACGTTTGCAAACCACGGTATCTTTTCACCAATGGATCGGCAGGCATCGTAAACAATCCCTCTTTATCCTGAACGCCAATCATTGGGTCTTTTTCGGTTCCCAAATTCTGAGAATTCCCATCATTTGCCCATTGTTTTTGCAAAAATTCAAGCGTTCCCATCGCATCAGCACTGATACCCATGAAATATTGACCCCGCTCTTTGCCATCATCCTTGGTAACTTCTGGTGGAACAATGTCCCCAAAAGTCACACTACGTCGAATAATGCGGTGCAGACGCTCATCTTCCAACACAAATGATTTGGAATCTCTAGGATTCATTCTTCGGATATGCGAACTGAAAGGACATTTTTTACCATCTTCATCCCCTTTGAAAGAGAAATGATTGTTCTTGTTCATATCCTCACCAAGCTCTTTATCGTCTTTATCCGCCGACAAAACCAGCGGAGCACCACTTCGCCAACGTCCCACCATTTTCGCAGCCAAAAGTTCGCCCTCTTCGGCAGAATTGGTATTTTCTTGAATGTATTTATTGAAATCGGCAACTTGACTTTGGTATTTTCTAAAAATCATAAACGAGCTGTTCTTGCCCAAAACATCGGGTTGCGGATACGGTTTCGTAATGTCGCCTTCGCCAGGGTAGCCCAACACAAATTCGCCAGCTTTCAAGGGTCTATCAAAACCTGGAGGAACATCAATACCGCTGCCTTCAATTTCGGGATTGCTGATGCCATCGCGGAATCCAAAGACATTTTTCACTTCTTCGGTCGCCCCAAAATCGTGACTAATTAAAACCTGAACGCCAGAACTATCGTGTAATTTGGATTTAAACTCTTCAAATTTTGCCTTCCAATCGGTTTTGTTATTGGCAATAATAGCTGCCGCAATATGGATGTTGGCATTTTTGAAATCCCTCTCCCAATTTTTAGGATCATTAACCCCGATATCATTTAAAAAACCAGCCCTTTTAGCCATTCCTTCCTTGAAAGATTCAGGAAAAGAATCCAAAGAATCTTTGGGAAGGCCAATTTTCTCCAATCCTTTATAGGTGAAGGTAATAGAAACCGAAGAGCCGTCATTTTGATCCCAATTTTCTGCTGAATTCACCAAAGGAATTAGGTTTTTCAACGTCTGTTTTGCGTTAGTCGCATCTTTAATCTCCAAAAGAGCCACTGTACCGTAATAAGGAATTGGTCTGCTTCGGAGTACCAAAGCCTGAATTTCTTCTAATGCTATATTGACTTTATCCCTATTGAAAATTCTTTTTAAGAAATCTATTGCCATAATGAATCTATTTAGTAGGGTTATTTTTCAATTTTGTTCGCGTCGTCAATAGCTTTATTTAGACCAGTGATGATTTTGTCGTTTCTGCGAATATCATTCACCGTTAAGTGCGGAACCCCCACATACCAACCTGTAGCCGTGATTTGTTTGCTTAAAATAAAATCTTTAATCGTAGGATCTTTGATACCCGGCCAGCCTTCGATATTCCCAAAAATAATGTCCATCAACTGTGGAATTTTTGTAGCGAAGTCGTTGATATAAGCATCCCAATCGCCGTCATAAGCGGTACAGAAAAGAATTTTTTTATCATCATCGAACAATACAATTCTCAAATCGTGAAGCGTACCTACTTTGGTTGCTCCTTTCAGGTTTCCGTTGGCAATTTCCATGATTTTACGCAGGTTGTCTGCACCTCCTGGTTTCAAATCTGCCATAGCGGTAAGCTCTGAAACACGACCCGAACGCAATCCTTTTCTACCTGCCGAAGTGGTAGAATGATCGTAACCATCTTCAATTCCTTCGGATAAATTTGCTTTAATAAGCTCTGCTGTAAGTTTTAAATTATCAAATAGTGACATAATATGAGTGTTTTTAATTTATAAATTCATTCTTGCTGATTGATTTGAAATGACACGAATAGATTTCTCATTTCAGCTTAGGATGCTTTTAAATTCTATACATTAACAATAAGAAAACACATATATAATGTAGTTGATCTTGTTTTTGTACATATCTAATTTCATATATTATAGACCTTAGTAGCATTAAAACAACGTAGTTAAGAAATTGTTTTTTGTGATTAAAATATATCTACATATGTGACTTAATACAAAGCGCTTTGTCCTTTTATTTTGTAGTCATGTAGTCACGTGTTTTTTAAAACTTTTCAATTACAATGAAAAATCGGAGAAAATACTCAACAAACAGAATTCACCTCATTAGCTCCTCTTATTGCATACTCAAGGTTTAGTTGACTATCATGCCTAAAATAAGGCTCAATATAAAATAAAAGGACACAAATGATATATTCAATGATTAATAATAAAAACCCAAACGATACAATTCGCACACCTCTTTTCATATTTTGTTAAGCTAGTCTACTATAAATTACTTTCATACTTGTTCCTCTCTCAGAAATCATACTCACATTAAATGATCCAGAATTAAAGAATGAAGTGTTTTTTTTGGCCTTTTTTTTACTGAAGCAAATATATAACTTTATTTACTTGGAAATAAAAATTGTAACCATTACTGAAGATCTAGCTCAATTCACCAACAAATAATTATATTCTCCATAGTTGATAATATAATATACCAGTTGGCGATCCTAACCGCTTCAGCAGATTGGACGATTGATATGGCAAAATTAGCGATAAGCACATGAAAAACTTCGACAGAAACGGAAACGAGTACAAAATGAAACCCCAATTAGGAACCTATGTTCCTTTGGTTGCTATATTTTCTATTATGACCCTAGTTGGGTTCATCAAAATGCCGGAATCCTCTTTCAAATGGTGGATGCTGGGTGTTGTCGTAATCTTGATGATTTCCCTGCTTAGAGCCTATTTTATCATTGACATGGACAGAAGGGAAATGCGTGTTCGCAAGGGACTTTTGGGCAAAGAGGTGACTGTTCCGCTGGAAAGCCTACAGGGATTTACAATCCATAAACTCAAACAGTACGGCCTCATCACCGTGAGTGTATCGCTTCACGCCCGTTATCTAAATGAAGAGGGTAAAGAAAAGAAGGTGCAGCTCGCACAGCATTATTTTACAAAACCGATACAGCGAATATGTAATGAGATCGACGAAATCATCGCTGAAGAGAATAATCGGTGATCCGCTTATCCATAATCCTTAAGCCTGTTGAAACCCCACTCTTTCGATTATGCCCGATTTAAGAATCCTAAAACGACAATTTCTACATGCACTGAAACGCGGAACAGGTGAAGCATATCTGATCGTAAAAGAGCATCCGGAAATTGACTTTTCAAATCAAATTATACAAGGTGCATTAAACATTTTCGCCTATGACGGGCAATGTGAAGGCGACCGGGCAACTTATATTTTTGAGATTATTTCTATTTCAACACAAAAAGACAAAATCCGTAGAGCCGTTTTGCAGGGCTTGGCAAAAGAACAGGATGACACCTGGAATCTGACACATTTGTTTGCCCTGGCAAAACTTTACGCGCAGCAAAATGACACCGAGGCAAAACAAGCTATTTATGACCGGTTTTTAAACAATCCGATCGTCGGCGCTGATTGGGTCGGCGCTCATGAAATACTAGAACTTGATGGACTAAACGGCTTATTTTACGTAGCCGAGAAATTTGGAAAACACATTGAACAACACCCTGACGATTGGCAAGACGATGGCATAATTCAGCATTTTCAAGCAAAAAACCAAAGCATACAGGTTGCTGAAGAACTTAAAAAGAAAGCCCAAACCAATAAGTTCATTCGCTTTTACCTTGACAACATACAGCGAACAGAAATAAACCAGAAAACACAGCGGACAAAACCCCAAAAATACAAAGACATCATTGATGAAGTGTTAAATAGTAAACCCTGTATTTCTTTTGCAAGAATGAGAAAGCTAACAGAAGAAGAGATAAACACCATTGCAAAGCATCTTTTGAAAGAAACGGACCAGGGAAATATTGAACGCCTTTTGGATATTTTTGACTTTCACAAATTTCCTTATGATAGCCAATTCATTTTAGACTTTGCTAAACAAAAGGGAACAGGCAAAAACAGCATAGCTGAAAATGCCCTTAATGCACTAAAACATCTAAAAAGCAAAGCCATTAGAGACTTTGCTCTGGAGAAAATACAAACAGCCAAAAATCCGATTGACTATTTAGAATTGCTGATTTCTAATTACAGAAGTGGCGACTCGAAGCTACTGACCGAAATCGCCGAAAAGGCAAAAAATGAACACGAAATTGAGCGATTGGCAGGGATATACACAGCTATTTTCAAAAAAAACAACACCAAATCCTGTAAAAATCCCCTTGAAATCCTGTATAGCAAAATGAATTGTGCGCTTCACAGAAAAGATATCATAGAAGTCCTGCTGCATAACAACGTTCTCTCCGACACGATAGAAAAAGAACTTCACTATGACTGCAACCTGGAAACAAGGATGATAGCTCTTCAAGCTGGGTTGCAGCATCCTAGTGACCGTAATTTCTGATTAAATTCTCCAGCACCTTATTGTTCAAAGCCGTGAAATACCTAAATATTATTATCTTTTATTTCAAAAACAATTCATTTGGCTCAACAAGGCTATAAATCCCGATATAATCATCAAACTGCAAAAATTTATTATTGATAAAGCAATAGTAACTTATAGACATCAGCTGTGATTTAGCATATCCATCTTTAAGTCTCCAACTACTATTTTCCTTGATGAAGTATTCAAGTAGAAAATCTTCTAAACTATGACTTTTATAGTAATTAGCTACTTTTGAATCCAATAAAAAGCAATCAGCGCCACTTAAAATACGCGTATCATCTACCTCTATTTTTTGGTTCAAAGCTAAATCCAAAAATTTTTCATAAGACCATCTTTTCGGATTTTCACGATGAATTTCCCACAGAGCGGGTTCGTTTAGCACAGTGACCTTGTCGTTTTTGCATCGAACAAAAAAGTCAAAATCAAATCTTGAGGGCGTTGTTCTGTCATCATAAGCCATTTCATAAATTATCCTTGAATCAATGCGCTTTGTATTCTTATTTCTGGCACAAGAGCATAAAAATAGGAGAGCTATAAGTTTATATTTTAACATATTTAGTCAGACCATTCCCGATCAGTAGCAGCTATTTTCCTATCGCTAGTTTACTATTATCTGATTAATTTCTTGTTGTTCTTCAACAATCTCCGGATCAATCTGGATAACAGTGTCAATAGTGTAACTGCAATAAACTACTTTATTATCATCTGCAAAAATCCAATTAAAAAAAATTAACGCTTCGCCGCTATTTTCCGATGACGAGATATAATAAAGATAATATAAATCAAATGACTTGGATAATTAAATTTTGTCCACCCTCGGTTGGAAACAAATGATTATACTTCATAGCGGTTAATTTACAAAATTCTCTACACTTCCGATCATCAGATTCAAGGAGCCTTTTTCTACTGAGTTGTCGCATTAAGGTCGTTAGAACTCCTTCCTTATCTCCTCCGCAAACTTATTACCCTTTTCGGAATAAACAGCATGGAAAATGCAATGATGACCGTATTTGGACTTAGGAAAATGAAAAAGTCAACAGTTAAAAAAGCCACATCTCCCGACGTGGCCTTCACTTAAATAAACATAAACATATGAACCATCACCTAATCTAGCGGTTCCAACTAACTCTTATTTCACATTCACATTAAATGTAAACGTCGCCTGCACGGTTTTCGCTCCTTCGTACGTATACACCAGTGCCTGCTTAATGGTATATTTCTTTCCAGCTGCCAGAGCTCCCGGATATTGTCCGATCGAGAACGTTATCGTACTTGCGTTAAATTCCGAAAACAAGCCCGCACTAGCGCCCCAGTTGGTGACGGCCCCGGCAGGCGTAAACCAATGCCCGTAACCCGTGGCCGTATTGTTGGGATTTAAACTTCCATTCGGCTCCACGGCATAGAACTTAATTTTTCCACTGCTCATCAAACCCGCCAGGTCTGCCGAAGGTATGGCCAAGGCCTCCCCTAGCTGCGCTGCATTGACGCTTACTTGCGTACCCGAATACCCTGTAGCATCTGCCGGGAAGCTCAAGTCATAATTCAATGCGATATCTTTCGGCTGACTGCTCACCTCATTGTATCCCGTAGCCGTTGTACCCTGTATTTTGATTTCGTAAGGCCATTGCTTATCGTTGCTGTCGTCATCATCCCAGGCATGTGGCTGGTAAACAGATGGGGCACCTGTGACGACAAACCAGAGGTTGCTACAATTGGCCGGAACAGTAAACGCGACCGTATTCTCCGTGCCCTCCGTCCTGTCACCATATACCCGCGTGCCATCTTTCAATAATGCCACATAGCCATAGCGCCATCCGGCACGGCTGGCATCCACCGGGTTGAATCCAGCAGCATTCGGCAGTCCCTTAAAAGCTACCGAAACCTGGGTTCCCGCAGCCGGAACTTCCAGCGGAATCACATTGTACCCCGTAGTGCCCGGACAACGATCATAGGCAACGCGAAGACTACCGTTGGATTGACGCGTAAATTTGGTCGTCAGCTTACCGATATAATTCTTCCCATACTCCCGGATGCTGTTCAGGTCCCAGGTCACAAAGTGGGTCGCCGCATCATAGATCTCATTGTTGAACTGCTTCACATCGATACCCGTTATACGCATATAAGCCTGCACCGGATCTTCGGGTTTTAAAGCTTCGCGCCAGATGCGGCCAATCATATCGATCCCATGTTTGCTGGTCCAATACCAATGGATGAAATAGCTGGCATAACGATATTTCTCGTGATGAATATGACGATGATAATTTTCGGTATAGACGGGAAAATCGGCTCCCGAAAATGCCTGTGCGGGATAGGTTTGGTAGGCCTGCCATTGCGCGGTCTGCTCCCAGAACCCATTGCCGCTGGTTCCGCCGTAGCCGTAACGAAATCCATGTCCGCCTTTCAAATCGGCAAATACCTGATATTGAAAACTGTGCCCGATCTCGTGGGCAATTACAGACCCCACCGGTTTACAGGTCGCCGGATTAATCCACAGTGCCCCTATTGTATCGTCGTAACCGCCGCCATACGCCATCCATTCTGTCGTATAGTGCACAAAAATCATCATTTTGTATTTATCCAGATTGGATCGGTTCACTTTGCGTTCTGCAAACTTCAGCGTGCCGACGTTCAATGCGTAGAACTGTTCGGCCTTGGCCAAAAGATCATCAATATCCACCCGATATTCTTCAGGTACGGTGTTCGCATTGGGATCGTTCTTCCCGTAGCTTGCCCCCCAGAACACAATAAAATGCTCCGACTGACGGCTCCGCGAATAGGACCATTTGCTCCCTTTATCGTTATAATCCATGCCTTCAAATTCCTTTGGCTTATAAATCTTCAAAGAATCTGTTCCCACAGTAACGGGCGGCGTGGTGACCTCTTCCTCGACAGGAAGCGCTACTTCTTTTTTGCTGCATCCCTGCGAAAGGAAAACAAGTGCTGAAATCAGCGTCAGCAGGACTTTATGCAATACGATACTTTTCATCATTTGAGCGTTTAATAGGTAGAGATCAACTATGTGTAATGGTCAAAAAACGGAAGCGAACGGTATAGGTACCACTTCGGTAGAATTTAATGGTCGATACGGGGTTAAGATTACGTCCCAGCGTAGTCGCCGTACCAACAATACGATAATAAGAAATAGGATCGCCCGACCAAAATTCTGTGCCTACATAAGTACCGTTCATGATGGGATACACCAGACCCGAAACATCTGGATAGCGATACACCAAGCCCGTATCGGTAACTTCCTCCGGATAGTAAGGCGACCAATTTTTGAATGTCGGCCGGTCCCCACGTTTGATGACCTCGCCTTTTTTAGGATTGAAGGGTTTGCCGTTTTTATCTTCCCATTGATATACAATTTTGTTTTCTCCTTCCGCCTGATGCTCTACGACGATCTCATAGTCTGTATACGGTAGAAAATTGGATTCGGCCCCGTAGTCTGAACTCGTGCACGACTTAAATAAAATATCTTCCTTCTTAGCACCGATGACATTAAAGTCCAGTATATTCTTAAATTTTTTCTGTCCGGCGACATTGCTCACCTCCACATCGATCGTGTATTGTCCCGGGGTCACAAATTGCGTCGCCTGTGTAAAACCCACGCGACCACCGGTCGCATTGAGCATCATCGGTGGATATTTAGCCTTGCCGATCTTGGCATTCAACAGTTCCAGGGTGGTATCCCGCCAGGTGATCTCAGCGAGGTAGGTGGATATCTCATGTTCTTTTGAAAATTCTGTTGAGAGCTCGCCGGTTTCCTTGTTCCTTACCGCAAGCAGATTTACGGTCAGCGGGGTTGTGCTTCCATTGGCAACAATGGCATCCGTGTACACCACTGCCCCCTGATTGACTTGCAGATTCTCCACATTATAGCGTATATTTTCACTTAAATAACCTATTTGATCACTCTTGCAGGAATCCAATAGCCCGAGGGATAAACCTGCTAAGCCGATTATAAAACTTCGTTTTTTCATCTGTTTTATTTTTTCATGTGTGACGAAACCATCCGGTTGATTCAGCACTGCCGCGGAATCCATCCAGCTAGTTTCATAATTTATTTGATCTTAATGTTGAATACAAAAACAGCATTCAAATCACCCTTTGTTTTCGACTTGTACACGAGGGATTGTCGTACCGTATAGGTACTACCCACCGTTGTTTGCCCTGGATATTGCAGTATATTAAAGGTCATCGTTGAGGTTGCCAGCTCAGATACAATGCGTGCATCGGCACCCCACGAACAGGTCTGCCCTTTGGCATCGAACCAGTGTCCTGGTGCGTTCGCGGTACTGTTTGCATTTAAGTTACCATCAGGCTGCACGGCATAATAGGTGATGTCCTTGCCTACCAATGCGGATATTGCCCCACTCTCTACGCCATAAAAGCGTGCTAAACGCGGAAGCAAAACGTCTACTGTGGTGCCAGTATAACCGGCGGCATCGTATTTAATGCTCAGGTCGTAGGTAAAAGTCAGTGTAGCACCAGTTTCTACAATTTTAGGCCCCGTGAGGATCCGCGGCACAAAATCGCCGATAAACGTATGTGTATTGGCCAATACATTCAGCGTTGTTCCTGAAGCCATTTTTATCCCGGTTGTCTGACAATATACTCGCATATCCGCCTGATCATCTTCTTTGACCGTCACAATACCGTCTGGACTGATCTGATCGGCCTCGCCACGCACTTTCACGTAGTACAGGTAATAAACGGGCTGTGAGGACCAGGCTGCTTTGGGCTGCTTTTGCTTATGATAGAAAAATCCACCCACATTGGCCGCATTGCTGATCGTCGTATACGCTGTGCTGGCCGTTTCCAAATTGTAAGGGGCATCGTTGTAGATGTATGCCCTGACCGAATCTACAGGGATTTCGTTGAGAAACTGGTCAAAAGAATACTGTGCATTTTCGTCCACATACTTTACAGAGTCTGCCTTCTGTTTATAATAACGGTTGACCGAATAATCCGAAGGCGCCCAAAAGGTTTTCGCCTTGTTGATTTCGTCTTTGAGTTTAAAATGGTCAATCACCAGCAGCAGGGTATCAAACATCCCATTGGGATGAGCCGCCAGATAGTCGTAAGTAGACAGATTGACTTCGGCTGTATGGAGGCCGTCATCCGTCAGATAAGCTGCTTTCTTGCAACCGATCACGGTCAGTCCAAAAGCCAGCAGCAACGCAAATCGATATAAGGTTTTCATTTTTTTCAGGTTTAGTGGTTTACATATTGACAGTTCCCCAGTATGGTGTCTGATTCAGCAACGGATTGGTAGACAACAACGATGGATCAAATGGCCAAAGGTATTTCTTCGCATTAAATTGCGCCTGGGTCATTTTGCCTTCCGGAAATTTATAGACATTGAAGTGTTTATACAACCGCACGAGATCGTAATAGCGATGACCTTCTAGAAACAGTTCGCGCGCTCTTTCACTAAAGATGGCCTCAATAAGCGGTTCCTCGTTTGTGTAGGCAGGCAGTCCAGCTTGCGTGCGGATTTCATTTAAGATGGTTTCTGCGGAGCTATTTTTACCCGTTGCGGCCAATCCCTCTGCCATAAGCAGCTTAATGTCGGAATAGCGAAAGATGATGATGTTATTTTTAAATATCGCATTGGCATTTGACGCATTACTCGAAAACTTAACATTCGCATATTTTGTGCACAGCGCATAGTTACTGTTATAAGCAATATCAAACACACTTTTAAATCGTTTATCGTTGCTGTCTTTAAAGAGCGTTTTAATATAATCCTGACTGATTCTTAAAATTGGATCTGTTAAAGACCGAAAATAAGGCCCGGCTAGCGAAAAGTATCCTATTCCCGAGCTTGTGCCTTCGTTTTCACTATTTTGGGAGATTTCAAAAATACCTTCATTGGATTTTCCCTGATAAATACTACGGTAGTTCAAACTATCCCTTCCCACAAAAGAATACTCGCCGCTTTCCAATACCGATTTAGCGGCCTCGATGCAGTCCGCATATTCACCGCGCCATGCACTCAGATGCGCCTGCAGGGCAAGCGCTGCCCCGGTATTTGCACGCAGGGCAAAATCATCTTGGTCGATATTGCTCCATTTCAGTAAAGTCAAAGCTTTAGTTAAATCGGCCTGGCTCTGATCCAGCACATCACTTTCTTTACTTGCTGGGAGATTTACAGCATCGATGGGCACCACAGACTCTGTGATAATCGGCACTGTTCCCCATACCCTCGCCATATAGAAATAGGCAAATGCACGCACAAAGTAAGCTTCGCCGATATAGTAATCCCTGGTCGATACATTGTCAAAGGCATTTTCATCCATCTTAGGGAGCTTTTGGATCACGCGGTTGGCCTGATCAATCGCCTGATAAAAGACATCATAGCGCCGCAGCTGATACGCGGGCCGCCAAGTTTCCGAAGCTGCTACAGCTGTGTTGAGCTGCATATTGACAATTGGATTAAAGTCTGTATTGGTCGAAGAAGTAATCTCGTCCGTTAGCAAATCGCCATAAGCATAGTAAGCCATACCGCTGGCTTGATTGAGGGCCTTGCGCAGCAGTGCATACATGGCGTTGGTTGCGCTATTGGCATCTTCCTGCGTTTTCCAGAAGTTCTCGTCGGTTGCCGAACTGACAGGCTCAATGTCCAGAAACTTGGAGCAGCCTGAAGCGAGATACATGAAAGCACTCAGCATTAAAAACAATATTTTTCTTTTCATCTCTAAATAATTTTAAGCCACCGTTATGCGATGGGACTGACATGATTAAAAGGTAACATCCAAGCCTATTGTCCATTTCTTCGGGATCGGATATCCATTACCCGTTGAATAACCATTGGCTTCCACTGCTTCAGGGTCCGGCACGGAAGACCAGGACTTGACAGCCACATTATCCACCACCCCATAAATGCGGAGCATTTTCAACTTAAGTTTCTTAATCATGGCCTGCGGGAATGTGTAGCTCAGCTGAATATTTTTCAGGCGTACAAAACTGGCATTTTCGACAAACGTACTGTTGGCGATGTGCCAGTTGTCTACCGTATTGCGAAACAAAGTCGGGTATTTGGTCTGATCGCCGTCTTTCATCCAAAAGTCGCTGGGCTTAAAATCCCCTGCAATAGCCGAATTGGTACCCCAGGTATTATACAAGGTAGATGAACCGGCATCCTGTAATTTATCCGACAGGTAACCGTTCCACAAGGAGCGTCCAAATACAAAACTCACGAGTGTGGATAAGCTAAAATTCTTGTAGGAGAACTGATTGATAAAACCGCCTACGAGGTCAGGATTTGGATTACCCATATCAATTTTATCGTTGTAATCGATCACATAATCCCCATTGACATCCCTTCGGCGCGGATCGCCAGCCTGATATAAATTCCCCCTAAAATGCGTGAGTCTTTTTCCTGTCAAAGGATCAACAGGTACGTCTGCATCGGTTGCATATACCCCATCCACATCCCATACTTTGAATGGAAAAATAGGTTGGCCTACATTCAGTGCACGCTGCATCCATACATCCCCCACCTGTATTTCCTTTCCACCGTCAGGCAGGCTGGTGACATAATTTTTATTGTAAGCGATATTGAAATTGGTCGTCCACTGGAATGCCGACGAAGGAGCCATATTTCGGGAGATAATCGTCATTTCCACACCACTGTTTCTCACGCTGATAAAATTATTGGAGACGGTGCTATATCCTGAAGTAGCGGGCATCGTCAGATCGTAAACCAATTCTTTGGAGTCGCGCACATAAAAATCGGCAGTTACCGTAACTCGGTCGTGCAGCAGGTTCATATCGAATCCGGCATTAAACTGCGGTGAACGCTCCCATCGGATCGTCGGTGATGTTGCCGCCGCCGCATAATTAGGAGATACTGTCGGTTTACCGTTATACGAGAGTACCGAACCGGCAATACCATTTTCCAGCACCGATCCTGCATAAGATGCATCAAAAGTCAGTCCTGTATAGCGTGCGTAGTACGAACCCGGATCGCGCCCCGTAATACCATAGCTACCCCTTATTTTGAAAAAGGATATGGCATTTTTGGCTCCCTGGAAAAAAGGCTCTTCCGAAAGTACCCAGCCGGCAGATATGGACGGGAAAATACCCCAGCGGTTATCCTTGCTGTAACGCGACGAGGCATCCATCCGGTAACTTGCAGAAAGCAGGTATTTGTCCTTATAATCATAGCCAAAACGACCGAATACCGATACGCGTGAGCGCTCGCTAATGGAAGTCGTCGCATAGAGATCCGGCCCGGAAGGGATACCGGTTACGGTTTTCACATAAGTTCCATTATCGTTATAGCCGGACATTAAATTATTATTGGAGGTATTGCGTTCGATACCGGTTCCCAAAACGGCACTAAAATTATGGGTGTTCTGAATGCTCTTGATGTAGTTAAAATAGGTTTCCCATTCCCAGCGCTTATTTTGGTTCGTCCAGTTCTGTGCAAAGTTTCTGTAGCCTGTAAGCAATACGGGACGAAAGAGATCGCGGGTATTGTTATTGACATTAAACGAGAACTGCGAGCGCAGGGTCAGGCCGTTGATCAGAAACTTTTTGAGTGTTCCGGCGAAATTTCCATTTAAGCTGAAGGAGTTATCGCGGTCCATCATGCCATCGTAGCGCCCGGTATAGATCTGCTCATCTACGTCTGTAATCTGATAGAAAGAAGAAGGAAATCCCCAAGTACTAAATGGATATTTCGTATCGTCACCCGAACCATGTTTTGCTTTAGTAAATCCTGCGAACAAGTTGGTTTCAAATTGGAAATTGTCCGTCGGGTTGGCCTGTAACATCAGGCGCGGCGTTAGGTTTTCATTTTCAAAGCCCATCATTACGCCTTGCTCATAATAGCGTTGTGCCGAGAAACGGTATAAAAATTTCTCCATGGTGGCACCGATACTCACATTGACATTGTTGATGTTGGCCGACTGCAGAAAAAGACCCTGCCAATCGGTATTGTTGTTAAAGGCCGGATTTAAACTATCTGTCAGCATGGGGCTAATGGACCCATTATTGAACCAGTCATACGATCCACCCTGATAGAGCAGATTCATTTTCAGCCTGCGCTCTGCGGCTCCTACGGTGATGGGCTTCATGGCCGGACGGCTGGAAACCCCATTGTATGCCGAGATCCGTATTTCGGGTTTACCCTGCGCCGGACGTTTGGTTTTGATGATAATGACCCCATTGGCAGCACGGGCGCCATAAATGGCCGATGCCGAAGCGTCTTTCAGGATATCAACCGATTCGATATCGTTGGGATTAATGGCCTGCAACGGACTTGCATTACCGTAAGCCGACCGGATATCACTCACGTCGTAAATAATATTATCGATCACGTACAAGGGCGCCTGCAGTTGGTTGTCTGCTAGACCCAGGTTGCTCGTCCCGCGGATGTTGACAATGTTATTGGTACCGGGTTCACCCGATGTGCTCAACACGGTCAGACCGGCCACGCGTCCCTGCAGCATGGCATCGAAGGTTGCATAGGGCGTATTTTCAAAATCCTTCCCTTTTACGGTAGCAATAGCTCCTGTCGTCTTCCGGCGCTGTACATCCTGATAGCCCATTACGACCACCTCATCCAGCCCCGTTCCATCTTCCTTCATCGTTATCTGAACTGTATTTTCGCCGGCACGCAGCTGTTTCTCCTGCCGTACAAAACCGACGTAACTAAAAATCAGGGTTGGATTTGCCGATTTAAGCGGTAGGCTGAATTTTCCATCCGCATCCGTTTTGGTGGCATTGCGGATGCCTTTCTCTAAAATACTCAGATCAGACAAAGGTGTGCCTTTTTCGTCTTTAACGATCCCCGTGACCGTTCTCTGTTGTTGCGCATACAGCTGTTGACAGACCAACAGCAGCAACATAAAAATACCCGTTAAGCATTTTTTTGGAAGGTTTTCATGCATAGTCATAATTTCGTTAAGCAGGTGTTCATCTTAACATACCGTCGACCACACATCTACCCCTGGGATAAACGCGGTTCCTTTCTAAAAAAGGCGGCTACAGTATATTAAAAAATTGATTAGTTGTTCTTTCTGTAACAAAATTAGTGCTTCGAAACAGCGGTTTTCGGTCAGATCTTACCCACTCGTTCTAACATTTTAACAAAAGAAAAAGAGGCCTATTGCTGAGGTGTAGGGTTGCGGCATAGTGCATAAAAAAGCAATTCCGTCTAACCATAGCAGAAGTATTTTTCCTGTTATGATTAGACGGAATTGAATCAGCGCCGAAATCGCGCAGGAAATTGAGCGACCTTTGGCCAGATGAGATCAAATAGCCTAAAGCGACTAAAAAGTCCATTAATCGTATAGGTAATTCCGGTAGTTGCGGACGTATATCTTAGGAGATACTCCTAATATATTTCGGAAAACACGGTTAAAATTAGTGATGCTATTAAAGCCAGCATCATAGGCTATTAAAGATATTGAATCGTGCCTTCCTAAACCCAGTAATTTACAGGCTTCGCGGATACGCAGTTCATTCAAATAGGCGATGAATGTCTTTCCCGTACAGTTTTTAAAATAGCGGCAGAAGGCGTGCGGTGTCAGATTTGCTTTTTCAGCGATTTCATCCAAACTGATATTCTCTTTAAAATGCTCTTCCAAAAATTTACATAGCTTTTCAATACGGAAAGGTTTGGAGATTTCCCTTTTGGGCAATTGTACACCCGAAAGGGGCTCCAGTTCAGTAAATACTTTGCTGAGTGATTTTAACAAATAAAAAAAATTGACAAGCTGGTCCAGAAAGTCGGACTTTTGCAGTATTTCAATATAATAGCGCACCTGCCCCTGAAGTTTCGGCGGAACCTTAAACCCCCGCTGGCATTTATGCACAAAATCAAGCAGGTTTCGAAGTTCGGGCATGGTAGCCATGGTAGACAGTGCTCCTTTCGCGCTAAAAAATAAGGAGACAGACCGCACACTTTCACCTGCAATGAAACTTTTAAACACATGGGCCTGGTTTGTCCCCAATAGAAAAATGTCACCGGGTTGAAATTCATGCACATTATCGTCAAGGAGGAGCTGGCCAATGCCTTCTTTAATCCAGATTAATTGATATTCCTCATGACGATGCATATGCGGATAGAATTTATCCAGCACGTCTTCTTGAATATAGATCGATTTATCCTGAGGAGCAGGAACTTTGAACTGAACTGGCTTCATAACAATTTAGATTTAAATAAATGTCAATATGACACTAAATATACCATAGCCAATTTAGTATTACAATGCTTAACTAAAAGAGGTTAAAATAAGGTGATATTAGGTTATAATTTGCACATACGTAAATTAAAACCTCATAGATATTATTTTTTTTACGTCATTATGAACTTCGCAAACCAAAAATCCCCAATATCGATTTTAAAATTTCCACCCCGAACGGGTATAAAAAATATATAAAACACATAATTTATACCCGATGTAGTATAATTCAAAAATATTCACTATATTTATATCAGAAAGGGTATAATTATGGATTCACTACGAATGTTTGTAAAAAAGAAACGGAAAGAATTGAAGCTAACACAGGAAGACTTAGCTGCTAATGCTGGTGTCGGCTTACGGTTTGTACGCGATCTCGAGCAAGGAAAAAAAACATTACGTTTAGACAAAGTAAACGACATATTGGCGTTATTTGGCAAAGAAGTTGGTGTAATTGATCAAATTAGAGAGTGATGGCACGCGAAGCAAAAATATATTTTCATGATGATTTAGCTGGATATCTCCTTGAGACTGATCATGGTTATTCATTTAGTTATGACGAGAACTATCTAAAAAAAACTGATCCATTCAAATTTTTCAAGCTAAATTAAAACAGATCGAACTATAGAAAAGAATTTAGTGATCATGAATAAACTCCTATTTACCATCCTCTTTATTGCGGCTTCTACTTTTGGTGTTTCACAAACCTTGACTAAGGAAGCCACTGCTTGCTGCTATCCAGCCCCCAGCTCTTCAGCCAGCGTTTGTAAACCTTGATTAGCTTCTTCAAATCGTTTGAGCTCGACCGCATAAGATTCCGTAACCGTTTCGAGCAAGGCACTTCCCGCGATAAAGTCAACATAGGCCATCACCGTATCACCACCCCACATCCAGTCAAAAATCAGGGCATAACCCTCCGAAACAAAGCCTTCCAGTTGTTTTAAAAGAGCCAGCATCGGCAATATTTCAAGATAGTTTTCACTGAAGTTCAGTACGGCGAATGTCCAGTGTTGCTTTTCCTCATCGTAGTACTCCTTCGCACCATAAAATTGATCCTTGAGCAGATTATCGAAGACTTCACGAATGCGCGCCTGCGAATAACTTGGAATAATTTCCAAAGTTGTTTTGCTGTACATCTGCCGGCTCTCCCACCATTGCGACCAATTATCATCTTTGTTCGGGGAAATCGGTTTAGAAGAAAAATACTCGTTTAATCTCGATTTTTCTATTTTAATACTTATGTAAAGGCTATCCAGTTCCATACGATTGTTCTAAGATATTCTTAACTTTTTTAAACGTTACCAGCTCGACAGTTTGATCTTACCATCGCTATCAAAATTCGAATTGTCCGTCACTCTTTTGAGGTTCAGCTGCTTCAATGATAGGCCTTCTTTCAGGGGCAAATCGGCAGCTTTCATCCTAAATAAGGGATAAGATAGTGGCTTCTCATTCCATTCGAGCACAAAATGATAGCCATCTACGATCTTTTGCTGGTCATCCGTCTTGATGATCAAGATATTGTGGAAGGTTTGCTCCGGCTTGGCCGAATCGCTATCTGGTGAGGTACCCCTTGCTTTATAGGTAGCGATAAACTTGTAATAATGGTACTTGCCATTTATGGGATTGAATACCAATTCACGGCTGTTGTTTTCCTTGATCAATGCCGAAAAAGACTGCTCAAAATCATCCAGCAATTTATAATTAAAATCGGTATTGATCTTATTGGCGACCAATACATAAGTCTTCTCATCTTTAACGGCACTATTTCCCTTCGCTTGGTTTTGTGCAGCGGCCGAATAGCAAGTAAACCAACTTAACAATAGGACTATTAAATATCTCATCCTACTAATTTATTAAAATTCAAAGAATAATACCTTAGTTGGCCAACAATCATTTCATTTTTCGATTTCTAGCTGACACAATCGGAAAACTTTTACGCTACTCCAATAAATTTTCCAATCGCGTATCATGTATTGGTCAATTGGGAGACATTATCCGCGCAAATGCCTAATCATATGTGATCAAAATGCAGCTTTTAAAGTCTAGGGGGAACTATTAACTTATATTTATTAAATTTGTAGCATTACGCATATTATTTCCGTTTGCAATAGTATAGTATCAAAATAAATTATGAAAAGACCTATTTTAACGAAATGCGCAGTTTTATTGATTTTCCTGTAAGACTTCTTACTGATCTATTTTACATTATTATGCTGAACATATTTGAAAAAGTAAATAAAGGGCAATGGTTGCTCTTTATCCTACCATTCTTTCTATTTGGGTGCGAAAAAGATGAGCGCGATGGCACAACCTGTGCGCAGAATTGTATTGTACTATCGGGAGTTGTTGTGGATACTCCTGCGAACAAATTATTATCTGATGTAGAAGTAGGAATTTCTTTCCAATATTACAGTTCGTTCCTTAAACCATCTATAAGTTTGGGGAAAACAAAGACAGATACCAAAGGCAAATATAGTTTTCGATTTGATGCCAGCAAATACCTATCCGAAGATGGCTTTTTTATAGTTAGCGTCAAAAAGAATGGTTATTATCTTAATGCATATCATCCAGATTCCTATCAAAGCGTAGCTTCTTATGACTTGGACGAGCTCAAGTATGACACGCCAACTGATGAACGAATAATGCTGTTTAAAAGGGGCGAAATGGAGTTGCATCTCAAAAATGTCAAAAAACTCGATTTGAAAATGCTTTCGGTTAGCTATGGTCCGGATAAATCCAATACGGGTTTTTCTATCGCTCCTGTTCCTCGTGATTTGGATACCATCGTTAGGGTAACCATTCCTGCCGATATGGAATCTGTATTAAAATGGCAAGGCTATAATGGACCGAACCCCTTACAATTCGACAAGGCCGCCACTGTTAATTCTGAAAAAGGAAGCTTTACACGTTATCAGTTAGATTTCTAGTGAGAATTAGCGCCAATTAAAAAGAGAAAACAATTATAAAATCTATAACCCGATATTCATATGCTCAAAAAATTACTTTCCGGGATATCTTTTTCCCTATTAACTTTATCAGGAACCGCACTTTACGCGCAGCAAAACAATAGTGGCAGTTATGAGATCGAACTTTCTTTTACTCCTCTAGCAGAGAGTACTATTGGACCGCGGCAGAGCCTTATGGGAGCCGGTAGCGACGACAGTAAGAATTATATAGCCGGATTGCTCCGTGTAGGCTATCACTATAATGAAACATGGTCTTTTGGTGTGGGTCTGGGTTATTCCCATCAGAACATTACGACAACATCGGCAATAGTCGATCCATCGGTGGAGCGGATGCAATACTCCTCAGACCTTTCTATTTGGGAAATCCCTTTAGACGCCAGGGTAAAATTTTTGAAATATCTCTACGCAAATGCAGGGCCTATGTTACACTTCCAGCAGAACGCAAATAGTTATGTAGACAAGCAGCATGGCATAGGTTTCCATATTGGACTAGGCGCAAAGGTTCCATTATCACAACAGTTTGCTGTCTTGCTGTCGCCACACTACAAAATGTACTCACCCATCCCTTTCCAATCGGGAAGAAATTATGATCGCGTGCAGGCTTTGGGAATTGCGGTTGGATTAAATTATAGGTTTGCCAAGGATTAATATAAATCACAGATTAAACAGCCTCTTCTGCCATTTTCTCTACTGAAGAAAATTTATATCTTTATAAACAGGAAAACCTAAAATTATACTATTATTTACCGCAGGTTGCATTTAAATGATCATGAATAAAATACTATTTACAATCCTCTTTGTTTTGGTTTCTACTTTCGGCTTTGCACAGACCTTGACTAAAGCCGACTTTCTTGAAGACCTCGATTTTTTAAAAAGAACATTGCCTGCCAAACATACCAACCTATTTGCCAAAACCACAAAAGCTACCTTTGAGAAGCTCGTAGATGACATTGCCAGCAAAGCTGATTCGTTGAATTATGAGACCTTCACCGTAGCGCTCTTCAAGCTTATGGTAAGTATAAAAGATGAGCATACATTTGTTGAAGCAAAATTCAATCGGATACTTCCCATTCAGTTGGATATGTTTAACGATGAAGTCTACATAACAGCTATAGATCCAGCTTTTGCATCGTTATTGGGGAAAAAATTAGTAGCAATCAATAATCACAGTTTCAAACAGATTAATGCTTTGTTTAAGGAGGCTATCCTAAGTGAAAACCGTTCGTATTTCAATGATCATCTTCTCCATTTCATCAACAATCCGGCTTTTTTAAAAGGTCTTGGCATCATCGATTCAGACAAAGAAGCTGCATTCACATTTGTTGACCGGAACAATAAAATCAGTAAGATAAAATTGACGTCATCGAAAGGCAATGACCTAAAAAAATTAAACCTAACAGCTGGTACAGTCAATCTACTATCAAAAAAGAAAGCAGGAAACTATTGGTACGATTATGACGCTGCTCATAAAATCCTTTATTTTAATTATACGACATGCCGGGAAGATCCGGCTAAGTCTTTCGATCAATTCAATCAGGAGTTGTTCACGTTGATCAATACCGAACATCCCAATAAAATTGTGCTGGATCTAAGGTATAACAACGGTGGGAATTCCGGTATTTTAACACCATTTATTGACCAAATCAAAAACAGCTACCTGAATAAAAAAGACAGCTTTTTTGTATTGATAGGCAAGAATACCTTCTCTTCTGCTGTGATGAATGCCGTTGAACTGAAGAAAAATTCTAATGCAACCTTTATTGGTGAAGAAACCAGTGGTTCAATCAATCATTACGGAGAAGTCAGGGGATTCAGTTTACCAAAATCAGGCATCGTGATTGCCTACTCCACGAAATACTGGGAAGTATGGAAAGGAAAAAAAGGACCTTTAAAACCGGATATCGATATTAAGTATACGATCGAGAATTATATGAAAGGAAAAGATGAGGCGTTGATGAGCATTTGGCCCCAAGGGAATAGTACAAAATAGTTTCAGGACTATATTCGCCCCTGCCTAGTTTCTTGACTTTAAGTGAAACAATCCTCTCGATTAAGGTATGTTTCAATTCTTACGGTTACATACCGATATTATTCCCATCCAGATCCTTATGGATAGGTTGATGAAGCTTGTGCCATCTCTTTACAAAACTATCAATATTCGTCATATCTGATTCGACCAAATATTTTAGTTTTTGAAGTCTACTTTGATAACCAGATTTAGTAAAATAGCATCCTATTGTATACGCTGGTAAAAAGAGCGTATTAAATAAGGGTGAACTTTCATAATCATCACACCTTAATTCCATATATTTAGTCTTATTACTAACTGTCATATAAAATTGCATTCCGTCTGTTCCTTTCATCGAAATCAGAGAATCAATTTTTGGAACAATTTTGAATATACACATGTAAAAACGTATGCTATTTTCGTTGCTATTAATAGTTACATACAGCAATTCTAAATATCCTTTTTTAGAAAGGCGGCAAAAATTGTAGTTAAACTCTTGATGAGCAGAGTCAAATTTCCCATTGCAGTCATTGTCAAAGAGCGACATTTCAAAGCCATTTTTTAATAATGATGGAACACCCACTTCTTTAAAAATCTCATTCCTGTCTATGAGTAGCTGTTTCTTTGATGGTTTAAAAAATAATCCCATATCATCTATTTATTTGAGCATCAGTAAAGCATTCGAGGACTTGCGCTATTATCCAATTCTTCTTCTCCTTTCAATGAATATCTGACATGCCTTACTAGCTCGACAGTTTGATCTTACCATCGCTATCAAAATCCGTATTATCGGTCACTCTTTTGAGGTTCAGCTGCTTCAATGATAGGCCTTCTTTTAAGAGCAAATCGGCAGCTTTCATCCTAAATAAGGAATAAGATAGCGGCTTCTCGTTCCATTCGAGCACAAAATGATAGCCATCTACGATCTTTTGCTGGTCGTCGGTTTTGATGTTCAAGATATTGTGGAAGGTTTGCTCCGGCTTGGCCGGATCACTATCTGGAGAGATCCCCCTTGCTTTATAGGTGGCGATAAACTTGTAATAATGGTATTTTCCATTTACTGGATTGAATACTAATTCACGGCTGTTGTTTTCCTTGATCAATGCCGAAAAAGACTGCTCAAAATCATCTAGCAATTTATAATTAAAATCGGTATTGATCTTATTGGCCACCAATACATAGGTCTTTTCATCTTTACCGGCACTATTTCCTTTCGCTTGGTTTTGTGCAGCGGCCGAATAGCAAGTGAACCAACTTAACAATAGGACTATTAAATATCTCATCCTACTAATTTATCAAAATTCAAAGAATATTACCTTAGCTGGCCAGCAAACATTTCATTTTTCGATTTCTAGGTGACACAATCGGAGAACTATTACACTACTCCAATAAATAGTTCCAGTCGCTTATCACGGACGAAATGTCCCAAGTTAAGGCCGTTTTCTTATAACGCTCAAAATCATCCCTTTTCCATTTGGTGATATGGTATCCTTTACAGAGCCTGCAATAGTAGGCTCTACGGCAAGCCGGTTTTCCCATCCGGTGTTTGATGCGTTTACCATTGGTGACATTTTTGACACGCGAGCGTAATTTAAAACGGAACATCGCATATTGGGCGTCGAACCGGGATGGAAATGCCACTTTTCCTGTGGCCCGGCACTTCCAAGTGTTGCTTTTCATGCTTTCCATAATCAATCTATTAAAGGTTATTATTTATTGTATTCTCTTTTTCAATAGGTACCTGCAGCATGACCCAATCTTTTATCCTGCGGGAAATGGTCGGCGAAACCACAAAACTGTCGATATCTCCAAAAGGTACATGCAAAATGATCCTAAGCCGCCCGCCCTTCATTTGATAGCAGGCCTTGATCATGTCCAATGGAATCGCGTGATGCCGGTCTATTTTCTGCACAAAGCCGTGGGTATCGCGCACAATTTCGTTCAGGCTACGCTGCTCGCAGCCTTTGCTATCTTCCATATCTTCTTTTAGGTATAGCTTAACGATAGGCGTATTATTGGTCTTCTCAAATAGAAATATACCCAGCTCCGTGTACATAATCTTTTTTGTAAGGTATTTGTTGTTGATCACAAACTCCTCCTCTGCCGGATTTATCGATTTGAGCAGCGTCAGATCAATTTCCTCCACAGCATCTGTTTCCCTAACGGTCTCATCGACCGATGCCGGATCTATAGTATCATACAAATCAAAAGATTGTGCGTCAATTTGCGCATCCGCGTTGACTGCTACGTTGTTCTGCCTTTCTAAAGTACGTTCCAGCTTGACGACGTACAATTCCCTTTTCTGATTAGAACTCCAATAAAAAAAAGTGGCATAGATCATGTTAAAAAGCAGGATACAGAGAAATATGACCAATAAAGGCAGCCATATCCATTCACTTTTTGGAGGAACGACAGGTTTGATAATTCCAAAGAGAAATACGGTGGGTAGTAGTACACAGAAAAAGAACTGCGTTCCGATACGATCGCTCATATGCATTCGCCAGCTTTTCTTTTTGTCCAACAGTTTGATAACAGCTCGTATATAAAAGAGTGCTACCGCAGCAATAAATACATTAAATAGATAGCTTATGATCAGTGGCTTGCTATCAAACCAGACTGACAGCGCTGTTACCGCTCCAATATACCAACAGATGCCGCCAAAAAGAAACGAAGCGATCCACACCCAGATGAAATCTGGATAATGTACGTGCATCTCCGTATCGTTAGCATACTTGACCTGTTGGTTACTTTCCATAATGTACTGTTAATTTCAACGATTAACCTTGAACTGATCGATAGATAAATGCAGGTGAGGCTAATTCTTCCCAAAAATCTCTTATTAAAAAAATTTCCGTATACTAAATTTAGCCATTATTTCTTTTAAACAGTACCATCAGACAGGTAAACCACCCTTTTGTGTCCTTCCAAATGCGCATCAACACAACTTTTTAGCTTATAAACACCATCTTTATTGTATAAATTGGACGCCTCGTTACAGAAAAAAGGACTTCGATGCTAAAAACATACGCTTATTGAAATAAAGATATTATTCATGTCAAATAGCATGCGTTATAGGTAATTTTATCTTGACATCAAATCATTGATTTAACAGCCCTGCGTATGAGACCTCCCATGCATCTTTTCAGACGGATCAGCCGCAATCACATCCTGATTTTTATCGCGATTGTGGTAACTGTATATGGATCCTTTTTAGCGTCGGCATTTTACCTAAAGGTATATAGTATCGGTGTCCTAGTCCTGCTGGTCCCTTTTTTGGAAATCCGCAGCCACCATGTCGTACTCCAGCTTTTTGCTCTATTCTTTATTTGCATTCAGATCTGCAGTATAGCGGTGTATGACCGCTTACCCTACGAACTGCTGCTCAGTTCGCAGCCGCTCAAGCCAGCATTGAAACATGCCTTCCCTATCGCCCTCGGCAGCTGTGCGGTAGCCCATTTAATTTTCTTGAAACGTGCCAACCTGATTACGCTTTACGCCATCCAATTTCCACTGATGCTCCTGGCCTGTACCTGGTATATCCGTATGAACCTTATTATGAATAATTGCCAAAAGGTCGATAGTCCCAAAGCGGTCTATATCCAGGCCGAAGTCATCCAGAAATGCCCAGTCTGCTGCGATATACATGAATTATTGGTGTCATTTACGTATGAAGATGAGAAATACCAATTTCCGGTCGAGGTACATCCAAAGACTTTTGAGCAAGCTAAAGAGGGCGGCAAGCTGAACATGACGCTGCATCCAGGTGTGTATGGCTGGCCATGGTATCACAAAGAAATGAAAAGGAGGTACAAATGATCACAAGTTTATATCCCCTGATGCTTTTAATAGAGACCTTTGCCCATATCAGCCCTTCCAGCCGCACCAAACAACTGGAAGCAATTGCTTCTGCCTGTACCGAACATTTGAACGATGCCCTGGCCCTCCATCGGCAATATACCCATGCCGATCAGGCGATTCGAGGCATACAGCTCTACCATACGCAGTTGCTTCGCCTGCATGAAGTGTTATACACCTGCTGCGATCTGTCCATTCCCGAGGAACTTGACGCGCTTCATCGGGTGGAGGAACTACTGGAAAGTGTAGAATTTTTATTTAAGAAAGATATCAATCCCCTGACACCGCTACCGCAGCATCATGAAAAACGCATCAGGCAATATCTAGATCTTCACCTCGAAGACACTTTAGAGAGGTTAAGGCATAAACAGATTCCCCTGGCTTATCTGGATGAAGTGCATTCCGCCATTGAAAGCCTTTTCCAGCGGGGCAAAATACCCTACCTGCAATATCATCATCAGCAATACCTTGTTCAGCTGATTGATGCACTCAGACAACTGGCCCAGGACGAGCGTCAGCATAAAAACTGGCCTTCTCGCTTTTTGATCTTGATGATCAACTTTAATTTTAACCATATCGGCTTTTTAAATCGCTGGAAGGAATTCTACGAAGCTGACCCGGCCGCTACCGACAATCTATTGCGGTATCCGCAGCATTTCTCTGCCATCCCGGACTTTGCCTATGATCCCAACCGCAGCACGCTGCTCATGCTGATGTGCCAGTATATTGAAACGGAATCGGCAGATGATAAGTCATCCAGTGCTGTTCCCTATCGGTTTATCCATAGCAATCTGAATGGCAAGGAGCTCAAACTCTGGCTACATTTATGTGTGAAGGCCAAAGTCATGCGCTCGTCCGAGAAAAAGGAAGCTGCGGAAGAATTTTCGAAACTTGTTAAAACCAAGGAAGGCATACTGCTTTCGATACACAGCCTCACAAAGATGGACAGAGGCAGCGAATTTCCCGCTGCTGTCCACCTACGCAAAGTACTGAAAACCATGTTGAATGAACTACACGAAAAGTTCCCCGAATTAAATGGATAAAAATCCATCCAAATTTTAAAAAGCAGGGGTCTTCCCTCGTTACCCCTGCGCTAACAGGATTGACCGGGATTTAAATCCTGTTTAAAATCATTTCTGTGGGCTATTTTGCTGCACCGTACCCATAGCGACCATTTCGTTGCCAATTCCCCGCCCCCATTCCTACAGCTATTTAGAACCGTATTCGCCGGCTCAAATGCCCAATTTACTACCCCTACGGTCGGCTGTTATCCGATCTATCTTTGTTTTGAAGCGTACGAAAGGTAGAAGTTGACGCTGAAGCAGGCCGCTGTACCCGAGCAGGGCGCACAGGTATGGCGCCCTGTTTTTGGAAAGAATAAAACAGCGGAGAAAAATAATAAGTACTGCTGTACAAATAATTAAAGCTATGGAAGCGAACAAAACCAATACAACGATTTACAAAGTCCTCCGGGCGGCGATGATTCTCTTTTGGGTTTATGTGGGTATTGAAAAACTCTGGCAGCTCAGTGCATTTCATATTGCACTGCAGCAACAACCGGTCATTAGCATCCTTGCGCCAATTCTTTTCTGGCTGCTTCCGCTGCTGGAAATTGGCATCGGAGCTTTGCTTGGGTTGCCTGCACGCCGTTCACAGCATTGGGGCTGGATAGCATCGACTATCATGATCACTTTGTTTTCGATTTATATTGCCCTTGGCGTCCTTGATGTATTTGACAAGAAACCGTGTATGTGTACCAGCTTTCTCAGTCATATCTCCTGGACAGCGCATCTGATCTTTAACCTCGTTATTCTTGGTCTATCGTTAGTAGGCCAAATACTCAATCGTAAGGTTTTGCTTCACGGCCGAAACAACTTAAGCAATAAGGCCGCTGTTGGCCTCTTTCTAACGATTATTCTAGCAACAGGAATTGTAAGCTATAAAAACGCAACATTTAAACCAGCACATGAAATCTGGTATATGCCAGACAGCATAGACCATGCTCCAGTATATGACAGCGTCAGTAGGCCTATAGTAGGCAGCCTGGCATACAGATACGATCGGTACACAGAACCGTACCGACAACAATTATTTACCAAAAGTTTGCAGGCCAACAACTTTACTGATCAATTATTGGCTTGCAATACAGAAAGGAGGGTAGCATTATGCTAACCAAATTTTTAAACAATTATGGCTACATGATATTAGGCGGAGCCATGATTATCGGTTTCTCAGCATTTAAAGGTGCTGAAGCTTATACAGGAAAAAGTTTAGCTCCTGTAACTATTTACTTCCATGGTAATCCTCAAGATGAGGATCAGGTTAAAGATGCCTCGCGTTGGAATACCACGCCCAATGATGAGGACTGTAACAGTGCAAACGTTATGGCTTGCTCTCAGGTAGTAGATGAATCTGATCTGAATGCTTCAGATCAGCTGAATCCAGCAAAGATTCAGCTTGGCGCTACCGCAACTTCTGGAGGAAACTATATCCCTTCTAGAACCGGTGGCAGCAGCTCAACTACATTTACTCCAATCAATAGGGGATAAATGAAAGGAAGGGGTAGTCCGATCGGACTGTCCCTCCCCTATTTGTATCTACATTTCCTTTATTTCGGATTTTGTTGCATTCCCGTCAATCTAATAATATCTTCAGGAAGAGGAAGTGCATAAGCATTGGTGTTTGGCTGTAAAGTAATCAATTGCCCATTTAGTTTTCTTGTTATTGAAATCTCCCCTCCTTCTGCATTCAACCGCTTTAGGTCCATCCATCTTAGCCCCCTATACAGCAATTCCTTTCTTCGCTCTTTTAGGATTAAAGCCAGTGCTTCTCTTTTGTCTTTTATCACATAAGGAATAAATGTGCCCGTTTTATAGCGATACCCGAGTAGATGGTTTAAGTCTGCCATTCCTGCCTCTACATTTCCCATTCTCACATTGCATTCCGCACGCATAAGATACAGCTCGTCCATTGCTATCCCCGAAAACATTTTAGAAGATCCTGCGTAACTGCCTTTGAAAGTAGTCGTTCCATCGGCTGCTACTTTGAAGTATGCTGACCTGCGTAAATCATTACTGTCATAAGAACGATACAGGAGGGTATCAGTCAATGCGCGCGAACTTGTCAAATTGATACTTACTAATAATTCAGCATAAAATATAGTCTCTTTATTAAAAATCGTAAATGGGTAGGACGCTGTCATCTTTACTTCCGATAAATTATTAAAATCGAGCAGGTCAGCATTGTACTTTAGGGCTAAATCAACATAATAATAGGCCGAATCGTAGACCTGCATCGATAAGTAAGCACGAGCCAATGTAGCATAAGCCGAATACTTATTGGGACGCATGACATGACTGGTTTTCTCAGGAAGCATAAGACTAGATTCTTTCAGATCTGTAATTACATTTTCGTAGCACTCCGCTATGGATGACCGATAAGATTGCTCATGAAAATCCGAACTGTTCCGCAGCACAATACCCA
>NZ_DJTD01000011.1:0-130542 GCF_002440385.1 Sphingobacterium sp. UBA6317
CATAGCCATATTTAATAAAAAAGCTGCCTCAATAAATTTGAGACAGCTTCATAACCTCCCCCTCGGCTCCTACTCTATTTTTTATACTGGATCTTAAAGCAAAGGATCGAGAGATTCTTTTATAGTACGTTCTAGGTCCACCCCAGATCCTCCGGTATCTATGATAAAACCATTTCGATCAATGATATAAACCTTTGGTAATCCCTGCACCCGATAGTTAATTGCTGTTTTGCTATTCAGCGCTTGCTGATCGCCCACATTGGTCCAGGATATGCCGTCTTCGACCGCTGCTTTCTTCCAAATCTCCCTATTTGTGTCTAGGTTAAAAGATAGGATCTCTAGACCTCGTTTTTTATATTTAGCATACAACATCGGTAGCTTCTTATTACTTTTTCTACAAGGCACACACCAAGCAGCCCAAAAATCGAGAACAACAATCTTTCCCCGAAAATCAGTCAAATTCACATCATTATTATTAAGGTCTTTGACAATAAAAGCTGGAGCCAGATCCCCTCTTCTAAGTTCCTTTGCTTGGAGAAATTCCTTTAAGAACCGTCCTGTTCTACTTTTTTTCATATTCTGAGAGAACCTATCAAAAGCCAACTGCAAGGAATCTCTTGTCAATGATGTCCTTAAGAAATAGAGTTCCTGCATAAGTGGATAAGACGGTGTTTTATCAAAAATATTGTGGACTCTCAACTGTCTGATGGACCGATAATAATGGTCCGATGCTATTTTCAACTCCACCAGTTGGACCGAATCGGTTTCAATTTCAATTTTTCGGTCAAGCTCAGCTGCTCCTTTCCACATGGGATCCAGTTGCCTATTGATTGGGATGGCATCAGCCTGTGATCTGGAATTCAGCACCGCTATATCCGAAAAATGTAAACTATCGCCTAATATCTTCATGCGAGCCGGTTCAATCCAGATGACTGCCCTCAAATTGGGCTTTGCCGTTAGTACATATAAAGAAGGCTCCTCTAGAGTTCCTTTTATGGCACATTTTCCATCCTTAAGTATGACGTCATAGGACCGACCACCTTCCTGGAAGCTATTCAATTGAAGCTTTGCGCCATTGGAAAGTCCCGAGATATCAAATTGTATTTCGAAAGGCTTTCCTTTTTCTTGCTGAGCCAAGCAAGCTAGCGGTAAGAAAAATAAAAAAGGAAATATCTTTTTTAGTATCATCATATGCATAATTGGTTTACCTATCAAAAACTAATATCCTTCCTCTCCGACCCACTTAAACGGGTATTTCTAACAAAACCTGCCCCTTTAAAACGATATTGCAAACCAACTATTTCAGTTGGTGCATTTTTAATCATCGTAGTGTATGTAGGTTTATCATTGATCCAAAATTTAACCTGCTGATTTTTACAAACTATTTTAAGCTTGGTCCACTTGGAAAGATCGCAGCCAAATCCACTGAGGTCATCTTGTTTGCTATCCGTATAAAAGCCACCAGCTGTAAGAGCTATGTCACCGATACAGGCTGTATTTACTAAAGGTACAATGATGATATCGTTTTTAGCCTGTAAGAGTACTTCCACGCGCTGGCAATTATTACCATTATTGCTCGCTCCTGTTTTGATGTCTGTTTCAAAACTAAAGTTGTCGGTCATAACTCCTGTCATATCCTTTTGATTGTAAAGTCTTACCAGTGGAGCATCAGGGAGGAGGTCGACATTATAGCTATTCAACAATTCCTGAGTAATGGCAGTTTCATGGGGTAACACGATTTCAGTTTTTTTGAAATACAAAGGCTCCTTTCCCGAGGCTGCTTCTTCTAATCCTAGCCAGCCATTGGTTTTAATCTGTATATCATGTTCTCGAACAATTTTATTCCCAATAATCAGTTTAGCTCTAAAGTAACCTGGATAATAATAAATCGCAGAATGGTGTTTGCCCTTTCTATCCACCTGTATCTTACGGCTGGTGTCCCAACTTTGTGCAATGAATATCGAATCGTTTTCATTTGCAGCAGAAGCATCGTAATTAAAAACGACCGAATTTGGCAAGCCTTCTGTCAGCATTGTCTTCGACGAGAAGTGGAAGGCACTATTATTAATAGGCTTCTTATTTGGAATAAACCTATTACCGAAAAGTCCGACCAAGACAAGGACGAAAACAGATGAAATAGCGATAATAAATATAGGACCGTGCTGTTTTCTTTTCTTCACCTTTGGTTCAAAAGCGGATTTATGCAATAACTGCTCCTGCGGTATATATTTCTGTGCATAAGCATTCCGAAAAGCCCGCCAGTCCTCATGATCAACGTAGCGCGCCAATGTATTTAATGTCGTGAGGGCTGGTTTGCTCTGGTAATCAATCCTACCAAAAATCCGCTTCAACGTAGAAACACTAAGTATTACTCCCGTTTTCTCCTGTATCTTGTCCGAAAGTTTTTCAAAATCAGCTGTACTCCAATGAGCTGTTTCCCCCCATTCAAGTTGATTTTCAATGGAATTCTTAAGATGCAGAAACAATTCGGGATCACTCAACTTAACCATAATTTATTATATATCAACATTTTAAAAACAAACAATCTGCTTGAACAAACTTGAATAAACTTGCCGCAAGGTTGAGCGAGTTGAAATAAGGTCTATCCGTTAAATTTATCAAAAATTTAATTAACATGAAAAAGATATTTTTGACACTAGCCTTCATATGGGTCATTCTATTACAAAGTTATACTCAAGAAAAAAATAGCAAAGCATCAATAAGCAAGAGCATTCCATTAAACGCAGAACAATGGTCCTTCCAGCACGGAAAAGTTGATTTTCTAAACTTTAAAGGTCGTAAAGCAATGAAAATCGCTCCAGCATCTGGTCCAGTCGTGATTAAAGACTTAATTTTTAAAGACGGAACCATCGAGTATGATGTGATACCTTCAAAAACAGAGTTCGCCAGCGCCATTTATTTTCATCGAAAAAATGAAAAAGAACAGGAGATTGTCTATCTCCGAGTTCCTAAAATGGCTCATCCATTCGCTAATGAAGGCATTCAGTACTGTCCCATCTTAGACGGTGTCAACATGTGGGACATCTATCCCCAATATCAGGCACCTGCGGCTGCTAAAACAGAAGAATGGAATCATATTAAACTCGTCATATCAGGTGTGCAAATGCAGGTTTTTGTCAATAACAGCTTGAGATTGACCGTACCAAAACTCGAGGGACGAGAAAATACTGGAAGCATTGCCTTCGACGGCGATGCATACATCAGTAATATCGAGATTAAACCTAATGAAATTGAGAACCTACCGCAAGCCGAAGGTGTGGACCTGACCCGACATGAGGCCAATTATATCCGAAGTTGGTCGATAACCCAACCCACGACTTTGGAAGAAGGGCGAGAACCAACTACTTTTCGTGACCTGCCGAAAGACGAAGCCTTCACGGAAAAAATAGCAACCGAGCGGTATGGATTGGTAAACCTTACAAGACGCTTCGGTAGTGCCGAAAAGCGTCGGATAATATGGCTAAAAACTATTATTACAGCACAAGAACCTACATTAGCTAATCTCCAGCTCGGATTCTCAGATGAAATATGGCTTTACCTAAATGATCAGATTACCTACACAGACAAAAATATCTTTAGGCAGAATATGAAAAGGTATCCCGACGGAAGGATATCTGTACAGAACGGGAATACCCGCTTAAAACTTAAAAAAGGTGAAAACCAATTGCTCATTGGGGTATCCAATGATTTTTATGGCTGGGGATTGATGGCACGTTTAGAAAATATGGAAAATATTACCGCCATAGAACCTTATTAGGTAAAAAAACGGGCTATCGAACATATCGAGCGCTATTTGGGCACCTATGCTGCCGAGATATCGCCCGCATTTAAGCTCACCTTTGTACAGAAAGACAGTATGCTTATTTTAGAGGCCCCCAGTCAAGAAAATGTAGCGCTCGATTATCTTGGAAATGATCTCTTCAAAATGGGGCTTGGAATAGAACTTCAATTTACGCCTGACCTGAAACAAGTCGTAAGAAAAGAGAATGGGTTTGAGATGAAATTCATTAAAGAACAATAGTATAAAAAGTGTTAGAATATGGCCCTTAAAACTTTAAAAATAACAGGGACCTTATAGGGACTTCATACGGACCTTATAGGGACCTCATTCGGATGAATAGCTATAAACTCCCTTTAAATTCCGTATCACTTTATGGTAAAATAAGCATTAATCGTGATGCGTTTGCTTATTAATATTATAGCTTCCAGCAAGCTATTTCATCCTTCTCGAATTGCTTGATACATCTTAAGGATATGTTAAACTTTTAACATTAACACTTTTTAACCATGGAATATGATACCTTTAGCAAAAATTATAATTTACATCAACCACAAATGCCCTTTTTAGACCATGTTCTGCAAGTTCCAACCTACGGATGGAAAGACGACGATGGAAATCTCGTAAAGCCAAGCAAAAAAGAAATTTTCACTGAATTCTTCAAACGCCTTAATATTTTTAAGGATAAACGAAATTGGTTACCCTTTTTTAGCTGGTTAAAAGTAGCTTGCCTCATCCCCTTTTTTATCATCTTTTTGGTTTACCATTTCAGTTGGTGGACTGTGTTAGCCGCGTTCCTGTACAGTATGATCGTTATGGGGACCCATGGAACGATATGGCATCATCGATTTGCGACACACGGCGCATTTAAATTCCGCAACGGTTTCTGGCGTTTTTTCACGCAGAATTTGACCATCAATGTAATTCCCGAAGAAATATATGTTATTTCACATCATGTTCACCACGCAAAATCCGATAAACCGGGTGATCCCTATAATGCCCAAGCTGGCTTTCTATACTGTTTTTTAGCCGATGTAAATCACCAGCCTATTGCTAAGAACCTTACGGAAAATTCCTATAACCGCGTCAAATTGCTTATGCGACACACGGGTGTAACAGCTAATAGTTATGCGCAATATCAAAAGTGGGGGTCGTACGTCAATCCTTCACATGCAATAGGATCCTGGATATTAAACTGGGCTTTTTGGTATGCCGCCTTTTATTTAATCGGTGGTCACGCACTTGCCTGTACACTCTTTGGAGCCGCCGGCTTTTGGGCAGTCGGTGTGCGCACATTCAACTATGAAGGGCATGCAAAAGGTGAAGACAAACAACGTGAAGGTATCGATTTCAATGAGAGAGACAAATCCATAAACCAGTTATGGCCTGGCATTGTAGCAGGCGAATGGCACAACAACCACCATTTATATCCAAAGAGTGCGCGGAGTGGCTTTAAGCCTTATCAGATAGATCTCGCATGGTGCTATATTAAAATGATGCATAAATTTGGAGCCGTCAGCAGCTATCGGGATGACAAGAAAAGATTTGATGAACAATATCGTATCCCATACCTAAAATCTAAGGAATAATCAATCGTTGCATTTCGAAGCGATCTTGGTCCTTTTCCATTTAATGTAATAAAGTTTCAAATTTTATTTGAATCCGAATTGTAAAATCGACTTTGGAGACAGCGTCTTCTTTTATCGTCAGCATACTGTTCGGCGCTACTCATAAACATCGATAGCGCCGAACAATAGTGAACATCTAATTTTCTTGATGATAGAGATCAGAAAATATTTTTGATAATTTCGCAGGCTCTTCTCGCCATGCGGCATACATACCTTGTCCCATTTCATCCGGGACTATATCGAGGTTTCCGGCTGCGACACTTTCTACTATCTTTATTGCGATACGATCTGGATCTGGCATATCCCAATCACTTCCCTTGTTCATATCGGTATCAATTGCTCCCGGATTAACAGCATATACTGTCACATCCTTTTTAGCCAGTTCAATTCGAACAGACTGTGTAGCAGAATAAAGTGCTGCTTTGGAAGCAGCGTACCCAGCAATAGAAGGTAAAGGCGAATAGGCGGCAATCGAAACAATGTTGATCATGATAGATGGCCTATTCTTTATCAGAATTGGAGCAAATGCACGCATCATGTTTATTGTTCCAAAATAATTTACCTTCAGATCATTTTCCATCGCCAATACTTCTCCTTGTAGCATATTCCCTGGATTTAAGGTTCCTGCATTGTTAATCAGAATCTCAGTATCTGGGGCTGCTAGCACACTCATTTCAACTTGTTTAACATCGGTAATATCTAGTTGCAGCGGTACGATTCGATGATCGTTGAATGCTGGCATATTTTTTAAATCCCGGCAGGTTGCATATATCTTCCCTGCACCGTTATTGAGCAATGCACTTACCAGTGACTTTCCTATCCCTCTATTAGCCCCTGTAATCAGGATGACTTTATCTTTAAAAATTTGCATGGTGTTTTATTTATTATCCAACACAAAGCTATCCAGAAAGATAATGCTGTAAAATCCGAAACTTGCGATAATAAACATGCTCTTGATACGCTAGAAATCAAAAATCATATTCAAAGGAAATCAGACACTTCATCATCGCCCTATCAAGAGAACCTATTAACTGTGCATAAATGGATAACTTAGGTCGTAAATACGGCTCATGCAACTTTGAGAGCTTACTTCAAACTAAGAAACGTTCACCTTTACTAAAGCTGTATACAGCTCCTCCGGCGTAAAGGGTTTGACTAACCATCTACTTATGGCCACGGAATGACATAGCTGTTCTATATCCTGCTGATTCGAACTAAAAATAGGAATAATGGTCGGCTCAGTATTGTTATCGAAATTTTTTTCACGAATATTCTGTATCGTTTCAATACCGCTGATGATAGGCAATTGATGATCGATCAAAATTGCATCAAAATGATGTCCCTTTTTTAATATCTGTAATACCTCAAATCCAGTTTTTGCATGCACGGTATTAATCTTCTTTAACGATAACATCCGATCCAAATCATTTCGCTCCGACTCTTCCTCTGCAACAATTAGTACATCCTTTATTTTTTTTAATTCATCCCACGCATTAATTTCCCAAACGGCGGGAACATTAATAGTGAAAAAGAAACGACTACCGGCACCAAAGGTACTCTCCAATTTCAATTCACTGCCCATCATTTTAAGCAATTTATTCGATATTGTTAGTCCAAGGCCAGTTCCCCCATAACGTTTAGTCATCGAGTTATCTTCCTGTGTGAATGCATCAAATATCCGTTCCACATTGTCCTCTTTGATACCTATGCCTGTATCTTTGACGCTAAAGCACAGAACAGCCTGGGTGGCATCATGTGATTCTACTGTAATGCTGAGTTCAATAGTTCCCTTCTCGGTAAATTTTGTGGCGTTGCTCAATAAATTCATCAATACTTGCTTGATACGGAGGGCATCAACCCAAATATAATGTGGCACATCGGCCGCGATATTCAGATAAAACTCTAAATTTTTGGCTTTGATCTGCATATTGAGAAAGTTTGTCAGTTGAATAACCAAGTCCTGAAGATCCGTCTGTTCAACGTCCAGTTCTAGTTTGCCAGCCTCAATTTTAGAGAAATCTAGAATGTCGTTTACAATTCCAAGCAATAAATTGGCTGATTGATCAACGATACTCAGATATTCCCGTTGAGTATCTTCAAGTGCTGTCCCAAGCAACAAATCGGTAAAGCCAACAATCCCATTCAAAGGTGTACGAAGCTCATGGCTCATATTTGCCAAAAATTGTGATTTTGCTGCACTTGCCTGTTCAGCTACTAATTTCGCCTTTTCCAGCTCTTCCCGTTGATGAATAATCCGGCTAATATCAGTTGCAATCGCAAGATAACCGATAACATTTTCGTTAATATCCCGAATAAATGTAACGGCTAAGGAAACATACAATCTAGATCCATCTTTTCGACAATAGGTCCACTCTCGCTGTTCAGCACCATGCAGCTCTGCCATATCTACAAAGAAACGAAGTTTATCTACCGAACGTCCTAATTCAACTTCCAGTTCCTTAGCTCTCAACACGAGCTCCTCTTTCGAATGAAAATGTTCAAGCCCCAATTTCCCAATGACCTCTTCACTGCGGTATCCCAAAAGGTTTTCCGCTCCTGTATTAAACAATGTGACTACACCAGTCGTATCGGTCGCGATAATAGCTACAGCGGAGGTTGCATCCAATACTTCTGAAAGCAGCTTTTTTGAATTCGAAGACTCTGCTTCGATGCGTTTACGCTTATCAATATCCTGAAAGGTACCGTATAAACGAACGCAATGGCCATTTTCAAAATCAGCATTTCCCAATGCACGTATCCACAGTTCATGACCAGCGAAGGTGACAATCTCAAGCTCCAAATCCCAAGCTTCTCCCGTAGCGAGTGCATGTTCAATGGCAGTCTGTATTTTATTCCTACTTGATCCCGCTTTATAGAACTGTAACGCAGTTGTTAGCTCTGGTTCATAGTCTTCGGGTACTTCATGAATTTCTCGCGTAATTTCGGACCAAACAATCTTCCCATCAGCAGGCGTATATTCCCAGCCTCCAATTCTAGCTACCCTTCCAGTCCGCATCAATATTGCTTGGGCATGCTTCAGTTCCTTTTCTAGAAAATGCTGTTCCGTAATATCCACGGCATTGCCAATCACATAGGGTATTTTGTTCCCATTGGTCTGCAAAATATTATTAAACATCCAGATACGCGTCTCACCCGAGCGTGTCAAGGTTCGCATTTCTCCTTTGATTGTTCCGCGTTGAACAATTGCGCCCAGATAGTCCTGTAAATTCTTGTGCCCCTCCGATGGGACAATATCAAAAAGTGATCGTAACTGAATCTCCTCCCGTGTATAGCCCAAAGTCTTGGCTCCAGCTTCATTGACGGCTATAAAATTGCCCTTCAGATCATGCGTACACATAAGTCCCTGAGAGTTATCGAAAAATGCTTTCAGTTTTTGTTCACTTTCTTTATACTTTTCTTTTTCTTTTCTGTTGACAATAAGCGCGACAACCTCATCCCGAAGAAGGGTTAGGATCTCTTTTTGATGCTGATCGAGCTGCCTTGGAACACGATCAATAACACATAAGGCCCCTAAGGCATATCCGTTGGGATCGATTAATGGTAATCCAGCATAATAACGAATGTTTGGTTCTAAGGTAACGAGTTCATTCGATTTGAAGCGATCGTCTTTTTTGGCGTCCTCAACTTCCATCAGCTGATCTTCTTCCAGCGTATATTGGCAAAAAGAAACATCGCGCGTTGTTTCGTCTATCTCCAAGCCAACCCGCGATTTAAACCACTGCATATCCTTATCCACTAGTGAAATCAATGAGATGGGTGTACCGCACACTAGTGATGCAATTTTCGTAATGCGGTCAAACTCTTCCTCGGCTGCTGTGTTTAAAATTTCGTATTCATGCAACACGCGTATCCGATCTGATTCATTCTTTGGCGATAATTTAGCGTTCATTCAAAAGCCTGTATTGTTAATAATTTTATCTTCGAAGTCTTTATAGGTCCAAATGTATAGCATGCGCTAACGTACAAATAATATTTCACTAATCTTTAACGATTGATTTGAATCATTCCAATGCCCAATTAATATCGATTTGGTTTTAACTTTTCTTAGTCTATCGTAAAAAGTAGAAAACCAGCGGTAATAGCATGATAAAATATAATCATGAACACCGCTGTGTTAAAATAGTTTTAAATAAAAAACAAACTATTAGATTAAAAGATCACCGATAATAAGCGCCGTGCTGCCTTCGGTTCCCAAAAGGGAGAAGATTATATCGGTTTTTCATTGCCAAAAATATATTTAAAAAAAAAAGAATTTATGAAATCCAAGCTTTCCAAAAAGTCGTAAATGGGTATAAGTACAGAAAAAAATTATAAACTAAAAGACTTTTGTTATGGAAAAGATAACCTCCCACAACGAAACACTATTGAACTCCAATAGTGACATGGACAAAAGAGATCTCAGACGAAGAGATTTTTTAAAATATGCTGGAGCCAGTGCTGCTACATTAGCCATCCTGGGTATGTCGAGTTGCAAAAAAGACCACGATGATGGCATGGATAACGGTGGTAAGGGCATGTACTTTGGTAGCGGCGACATTGCCATCCTAAATTATGCCTATGCACTTGAACAACTTGAAGCTGCATTTTATATCCAGCTAGTCAACAACCCCTATAGTGGCATGACGGACATGGAAAAAACTTTTTTTACGGATATCCGTGATCATGAAATTGCTCATCGTGAGTTTTTCAAGGTAGCCCTAGGGGCCAAAGCCATTTCAAGTCTTGAATTTAATTTAGGCGGTATCAATTTCAGCAGTCGCGAAACGGTACTGGCAACAGCAAAAACATTTGAAGATCTTGGCGTTTCGGCCTACAATGGTGCTGGATGGTTAATAAAAGATGTCAATTATTTACTGTTGGCTGGCAAGATCGTATCTGTTGAAGCTAGACATGCCGCCTGGGTTAGGGATATGATCGACAATGGTAGCTTTGCCAATCAGGAAGTAGTGGATTCAAATGGTCTTGATGTCGCAAAGAGTCCAAGCGTTGTCCTTAGTGCCGCAGCGCCATTTATTAAATCCAAGATTGATGTGAGCGATCTACCAACTTATTAATTCACCTAAAAACTGATTATCATGAATCTCTTAAACGTTTTTGAACAAATAAATGCTGTAGATCCTGAATTCAGCGATCGCATCAGCCCTCGTCGCGAAGCAATTAAAAGTTTGGCTTCAATGAGCAAAAAAATAACTTTGGCTGCCCTGCCCTTTATGATAGGTGAGCTCTTTAAAAAAGCTTATGGTGCTACGGCTCCCACAGATGTCAATGGAGTACTCAACTATGCGTTGACTTTGGAATATCTCGAAGCAGAATACTACACTATGGCAGTTGCCAAAGCAGGTCTTATCCCCACAGGTAAACCACTCGGTGCGATAACCACCATTCGTGACCATGAAATTGCACATGTGAATTTTCTTAAACAGGTATTAGGCAATAAAGCTGTTTCAAAACCAACCTTTGATTTCACCGCTGGGGGGACTTTCGGCAATGTTTTCAGTGACTACGACACATTTTTAGCTATCGCACAAGCATTTGAAGACACCGGGGTAAGAGCTTATAAAGGGCAAGCGGGAATTTTACTCGGCAATCGTGTTGTACTGACTGCGGCGCTTCAGATCCATTCTGTTGAGGCACGACATGCCTCTCATATCCGCCAAATGCGTCGTGCTCGCGGAGGTGGAGCTGCCAATCAAAAACCTTGGATTACAGGAAGTAATGACAGTGGTATTGGCGCAGTTGTCGATCCGGTATATGCAGGCGAAAATAATATAACACAAGCGGGAGTGGATATTACAACATTGGCAGGTGCCATGGGGAAAATTTCGACCAATGCAGCAACCCAGTCTTTCGATGAACCTCTAACTGCAGAAGCTGTACTTAATATTGCAGGTCTTTTTATAAAATCCTAACAAAAGACGTAGTTTACCTGTTTTTAGCATGTCCTGATCGGTTTATCCCATCAGGGCATTGTTTTTTATATACTCCCCATTAAACATAATGCTGTGAGTGTCGGTACATCTTTGCCGCCTTCATCTTCGAGGGTAATAGCAAAAGCCTGGGCCTTTGGAATATCCAGCATCTTACTTGCTGTATCTCCTTTTAAGTCAAGTGGAAAAACACCGGCATTAACAGGTTTACCATCGACCATTGCCCACAGTTGATATTGCTTACCTTTGGGTGCAACAGGCATGTGCTCAATACTCAGATAAACCGTCTTTGATACTTGATCCCAGAATACCAAAGCAAGGTAATCGGGTTTAGTTTCTACCCCCTTCAGAGGGATTGTTTTTATTGCTGGATTTTGAACGAGAGCCCATTTATCCTGTAGGGTAGCAAGTTTTGCCTGCTCAGCATCAAGTAAGGACGTCGTCTGATTTAGCTTATTCGCTGTATCTTGTTTACGTTGATATAGGAAGATATTAGCACCAATACTAACGGCTAACAATAGGCTTGCAGCAATAGTCCACTTGTATGATCGAGCAACAAGCGTTTTCTTTTCGGTATCCATAACAATTACGTCGTTATGGTCCGTAGAAGAAGGTACTAATGTTTCATCAATTTTATGATCTTCGTTTGGTACTAGATTTTCTGCAATGAGTTTATTCCATATATCCTGTTTTAATTGCATAGGCATCTCTATCGCTTGGCTATCGGCCAAATCTTCGAGTGCAATCTCTGCTTCGATGATGGCTTGTTCCACTTCGCTATTATTTTTTCGGATACAATTCAAGATGCTCACTTCCTCTTCAGAAGCAAGTCCCAAAACGTACGATTCAATAATCCCCGACGATATGTATGCTCTAATATCCAAAACTAGCGGTACTCTTTTAGTAATTGTTGTAATTGTATAAAAGCTGCCCTGGTACGTGTTTTTACTGTTCCTAGCGGCACATCAAGCTGTTCAGCGATTTCTTGTTGTGTATATCCTTCATAGTAGGCCATCTCAATCAAGATTCGCCATTCCGGCTTCAATTTATCTAAAATATTTTTAAATCCAATAAAATCTGCTTTCGTGTGTTGTTCGCCCTGACTTAGATCTTGTTCTTCCTCCCTATTTACGATATTTGAGAGCGGTTGGTTTTTCTGCTCGTTTACGATAGCTTTTGATTTTCGATGATCGAGGGCTGTATTGCGGGCAATGTTAATCATCCAGGTATAAAGGCGGCCTTTTTCTGCATCGAAAACATCGATATATCGCCAAATTTTGACGAATACATCTTGGATGACTTCTTCCGCATGCTCCGTTGAGACCACGATACGACAAACCACACCAAAGAGTGCATCGGCATAGTGATCATAAAGATAACTAAAAGCCTGTTGATTTTTTTTTTCAATAAAAGAATCAATGTTTCTTCAGAAAGGTTGTGTAATGGACTCAAATTTTACGTTTATAATACGCTAAAGATGAAAATTAAAAATTTAAAAAAAAAGCAGCAAAGACAAAACAAGTTAAAGTACCTATAAAACGGGTTAAAATACCTAATATAAGTTAGCCTATTTTCTGTTAATCCTCATTATTATTTATATTTTAATACGCAATGCATGATTTGCTTCCACCATATCGTACTAATTTACTCTTTTTTGTATTTCTAATTTTCAATGCTAGTTTTTCATGATTTGATTCCGCCTGGGAGGACGAATCACATTTAAATCTATTAAAATCTGTCTAAAGCTTTATTTTGTCGGACGAATTCCCCTTAGAAATTGGATTTATCGATAGCATATCACATGTCGCCAGATAAAATTCATCAATTAACTGGATAATCAAATCATCTCTTTGGTTATTAACAGCTAGTCCCACCCAATTTTTGGAGGGAAGATACTTACTCCGAGTCCATTGAACAGGCTGCACTATTTGTTTTTCTGAACGCAACCATTCTAATCCACTATCATTGAAATATATCTTTTCATTTGACAAATCCATCACGATGAAAGGTCTTTTCTTAAAATAGAAAATACTCATATCAAGATCTGCAATTACTATCATTCGAATATGTTTTTTGAGATGCATATATGCATTTATACGGGTTAGTGTTGACATCTATTTATCTTATTGGCTATAATAAAATCATCATAAATTTCCATGAACATTCAAAGCAGGCGAAGTGTTCATCAGACGAGAATCAAAGATATTCGAACCAGCGGTCTAAGTGGGGTATATTTTGTTCTAATAGGTGGAAAAAAAATGTTAATGTAAGTTGAAAATACGACGGATAAAACCGCTAATTTACCAAGCGAAAGAATATGTGTTAGTTTGCCCCATTACAGGTTTCGGCGAATCGTAAAATGCCTGCACGGATTGTAAATACCACCATTGAACCAGTGTTGCAATGGTTTAAATTTGATAAACAACAAAAGATATGCGGAAAGAAAGTAAAAGCACGTCATTCATTAAAAAAATTCTAGGCTTAATTAGTCTTATCCTTATGGTAACAAATAGTAAAGCACAACAAGTCACGCACTATTTTCCAAGCGGAAAAGATAAGGCAAAGACAATCAGTGGACAGTATGGTGGTAATAGCGGAATTTGTCTTTTTGAAGATGGTAAATTTCTGTTATATGGTTATGCTACATCTGTTTTCGGGTCCTATGTTTTTGAAAAAGATTACCTGCTTTTCTATCCGGATGAAGCCCCTTTATTTCAACTGTATGGGCGTCACAATGCTAACTTAAAAGACAGTACTCGTTTCAATCTGGCAGGTTTTGAAAGCGGGAAAACCTATGTACAATTTGATAATGACAGTACACATCGGGTTTTCAATGACAAGGCAAACTGTTTCAGCCCTCCTTTTGTTCATCAGGAATCCAAACCGGTTCAATCGCTTAAGTTTATTGTACAAAATCAGTATATGGAAGATGATAGCACTTATCAAGTCTTTCAGTATAGCAATGAAGGAAAATTCAATGATTTTATAGCTGCTTATAACAAGCCCCAACGTGCACGTCAACATTTCAGCGCTTACCTATATTTGGCTGAAGGTAATAAATTAGCCATCAGGCTCTCCAATTATGGCGGAGAAAGAGGTTTTTTAAGAGAAAATCGAGACGGTTCAAATCAAGAGCATTGGAACGAAATATTGACCATGAAGAAAGATTATGATCAGGCAAACTATATCGACCCCATAGAAATATTTAGCAATGCACATTACACAATATTTTACCCTGACCTCGAACAGTACATTTTAGATCCTGTCACCAAAAGATATATCAGCAAGTTTGCATCAGACAATGAAGCTTTTTTTGCGGGAAATCCTGAGCAAGACGATCGGTATTTAAATAAGTACATCCGGCAAGGTATGTCCTTTCTGCAAGATGAAAGATTCGATAAATCAAAACTAGCTAAGACCAGCTTATTCTTTACGAGCTGTGACGAACCTGAAAAATCATATCATTATGAAAATGGATCACAGCAATAATCGCTCAAAAGCCACAGCAATGATTCAAGTGGGAGCTTAGCGCTATTAAGAGTCGAAAGATTAGCACGTTTTCTTAAATATGGCTTAATTTTGGTAGTAATGACTAGATAACTGGATAACATTTATACTAGTTTTATTTCGGTAAAGATGATGAATTATAAAACGCTTATTATTGGACTAGGATTCCGTTCGCTAGCGGGTTGTGCAACGCAAAAGGAAAATATTGGAAATAGAACAGAGAGAGAAAGTGTATCCTTAGCTGAGGGGCAAAGAAAATCATTGCGAGAATATCCGATCAAGATCAAATTTAATGGTATTTCAGAAGATAGCCGTTGCCCTGAAGGCGTCAACTGTATCTGGTCTGGAGTTGCAGTAGCAGAAATTGAGATCGCAGAAAAAGCAACTAAACCCACGACAATAAAGCTCGCAACAATAGACCTACAGGATAGAGGTTACCAAAGAACTGCCAACACCAACGGATATACCATTTCATTACAGGATATCGCCCCTTACCCGAACAAGGAACAAGGGACACAAACGCTACGGGGTAACTACAAAATCGCTGTTATTGTACAAAAAACTGTAAAATAAGCCCGCAGCGGTTCACTATGCGCCAACAATCGTCCTATGGAAATAGTCATTGAAAAATGACCCGACTCTATTAAAGAATGACCCAATTTTTAAAAACACCAATACATATATTTTAATTATATGCATGGATACTTATTGGTTCATTCCTTGAAAAATAATACCTTTGCCAAAACCTCATTTATGAAAAAGTTTTTTAAATTTATTAAGATTACATTTTTTTCTATACTGGCTATTATCGGGCTATTATTCCTCTATTTTTTCATTTCCAATCGGATATTTATAGGAAATACCAACGCGGAAAATATAGCGTACCTCAAGCTTCATAAAACGGAGATTAAGGATCGTATTGTAGATTCTCTATTCGACAATAGTTTCTATAATTCGGATATTTTCTTACTCGGGGAAATTCATGGCTACGCAGACAATCAAAAGTTGGACAAAGAGCTGCTATTCTATTTGAACAAAAAGCTCGGTGTTAAATATTACATTGCTGAGATGGATAGTACAAATGCCAACAAACTAAACAGCTTTTTATCCAAGCCGCTAAAAGATAACGCCCTACTGAAAGATGTGGTTCACTCCATTCGCAAACGTATCCCGCAACAGTCTAGTTTAGAGCTATATCAAAAATGGGTCGAAATTTATGATTATAACCGCCACCTTGCCGATTCGGCAAAAATCACTGTTATTGGCATAGACAAAAGCTTTACAGCGGATAAATCTGACGTATCCAGGGATTCAGCTATGCTGTTAAATTTGGAAAATTATATTAAAAATCACCATATTGATGGTCAAAAACTATATGGACTATTTGGTTTTTTCATGTTTTACAAAAAGGAAAGGATGCAACCAATGATCCTTTTGCTACACGCTTGAAAAGTAGCGGCTATAAAGTATCTAGCTTTGTTAGTTATACCATTGCTAGTGAAATGTATCTTCCAAAGAATCCTCAATTTCCAACCCCTGCAGATGAAAAAGTAGATTGGGTAAATGCAGATGGCCCACTTATGCTCGTGAAAGGCATTCAGGATCTAAAAGAATTAAGTCGACCAAATAGTATATCATTGTTTAAACTCAATGCAGCACATTCACCCTATGCTACTTCTCAAAATTTAATAACTGTAAAATCACGGCTTTTTGGCGAGAATATCATACCCGCTGAGAAGACTCATACAACTGACTTTTTTCAATATGTATTTTTGTTACGAAATTCAAAGGCCTTAACAAAACTTGATTAGCACAGCAAGCATTTCATCAAAAAATCGGGTAAACAAGCTGCCTGCAGATCATGTGATCAAAGAGACAAGTATCCTAATGAAAAATATTCCATTCATAAACAGGATGATCCGTATTTAAAAGAAGGAATCTAGCATATCGACTTGCAAGATATCACTTTGGTTTATATATTTGCGACATCATAAGAAATCCTAATGCGGAAGTGGCGTAATTGGTAGCCGCACCAGACTTAGGATCTGGCGCCGCAAGGCGTGGGGGTTCGAGTCCCTTCTTCCGCACTTATCATTCTCCCGAGCTTTCAGCTCGGGATTTTTTTTGACCAGCACTTTTTGATGCTAAGTTATCACCATTGAGGGTATAATTTCTTGAAGCAAACAGAATAGATTAGCGATAATATGTCGCGTCAAGAATTTAAGCCGCCCAGTCAAATGGTTTTGTACAAGGGTCACACTCATATTTCAACACTTTTCCTAAGCTTTTCGCTTTTTTACCTTTTTTTACGAACACATAAGCCAAGTCTACATATTCCTCTACTTCGGCCCCACTTTCATCCCGTCCTTTTACAACCACAGAATAATATTTTCCATCCGGATATGCCTTGAAATATACTTCTTGAACAGTAATCTTTTTGGGTATTTGATTATCACAACAGCTACACCATAAAATAACGATGGGTTCTTTTTTAAGGTATGCAACGGCCGTTTCGGCTTGCTTTTGTGTCAAGGCCTGAAGTTGATCTGCTTTTGAGAATAAAGCTGTACACAGCAACAGAAGGAGAAAAATGGTCTTTTTCATTTGGAATAGTGTTAAGTTTAAAAGAACTTATTAGCAAAGACTATGCCTTTAGCTTCTCAAAAAAAGATAACAGTCGCTATAATAAATTAAATGGTCAGTTATTTCTCCATAAATCCCCGACAACAAGATCATATATATTCTGTGAAAGTGCCGTTGTATTTTAGCGATTTAACCAAGTTGTTCTCAAAACACAACAGTCCCGATAAGCGGTAATTCTGCCTTGAGAACAAACCAATATATTATTTTTCCCAGACCAATGCGCTTGCACCAAGAATAGCAGCGTCAGCCTCTTCCAATTCACTAAAGACCAGTTTAACTTTGTTTCTAAACAAAGGAAAAAGGTTTCTTTCCATATGGAGTTTCGCGGGTTTTAAGATAAAATCACCGGCCTTAATTACTCCTCCAAAAAGTAGAATTGCTTCAGGAGAAGAAAACATCACAAAATTTGCTAATGCTTCACCTAGTTTCTGCCCAGTATACCTAAATACCTCAATGGCTATCGCATCCCCTTTGAGCGCACATTCATGAACTGTCTTCGAATTGATCGCGTCCTCAGGGAATTGATTCAACATCGATTCCGGAAATTCGGCCCGCATTTTCTTGGCTGTAATGGTGATTCCCGTAGCAGATGCATAAGCCTCTAAACTTCCTTCAGAACCCGTACTCCAATGTTTTCGTCCTCCTGGTTTGACAATGGTATGGCCCAATTCGCCAGCAAAGCCATCGTGTCCATAAATAAGCTTCCCTCCGGCCACTATGCCGCTTCCTACTCCCGTGCCTAAGGTAATCATAATAAAATCTTTCATGCCGCGTGCCGCACCAAAAAGCATTTCACCATAAGCAGCGGCATTTGCATCATTGGTAATGGTGCAGGGAATCTTAAATTTGGCCGTCATTAAATCGCTAAATCGAATCACACCTTTCCAAGGGAGATTGGGAGCGTGGTCTATTGTCCCAGTGTAATAATTAGCATCAGGCGCGCCGACACCAATTCCATCAAAGCTTTGTTCACCACCAAATGCTTCAATTAAGGGATAAGCTTTCTCGTACAACGCATCAATAAACTCTTCCACCGTTTGATAAGCATCTGTTTTTATGCTTCCTTTTTCAAGTACTTCGCCCCGATGATTGACCACACCAAATTTTGTATTGGTTCCACCGATATCTATTCCCAACGCCACGCGTTTTGATAAATCTATTAATGACATTTCTCTTCCGTGTTTCTAAGTTCTAAAATTACTAAAAGATAATATTTTATAAGGAATCAACAAAATCTTCTTCACAATTATCCATAAATAGCATGCTAATCCCCTTTGAAAAGCCGATCTACCGACCACCAGATCAACCTAACTTAAAAAATTTAAATGTGCTAAATAGCCGATAAATATGAGGTAAAATAAAGTATCAGCAACCTAAAGCAGACAACGATATCTGCCGGTCACCCGGGATTTCAGCCAAATGAAAAATGGATTTCACGTTATTAACGAGTGTTTTTGTCCGTAAAGACTTTGTATAGCAGAATTACGACAGAGGACTAAAATCGGCATAATTTTAGCGTCTTAATAATTGCTGAATAATTGCTGAGCCGCTATATTAATACGCTAATGAATAAAATATTGAGATTTTTCGATCTACATCAGGGAGAAGACCGAAAGGAGGCTGTTCTAGAAAATGTTGTGAGCAATATCTCTTTTCGCGGTGCTAATGCATGGATTCTAGCATGTGCAATTGTGGTTGCATCTGTAGGGCTAAATGTAAATTCTACAGCGGTAATTATCGGTGCTATGCTTATATCTCCATTAATGGGCCCGATTGTTGGAGCTGGATTTGCGTTGGGGACATTTGATTTTCCCCTCTTAAAAAAATCATTAAAAAATCTATTGATAGCAACTTTAATAAGCTTAGTTGTTTCTTATATTTATTTTCTTTTAAGCCCCTTCAAGGAAGCGCAATCCGAATTATTAGCGCGTACATCGCCCAATATCTATGACGTAATGATTGCACTATTTGGTGGTTTAGTAGGGGTTATCGCTATTACTAGGGTAGACAAAGGTAATCCTATTCCTGGCGTTGCCATAGCAACAGCCTTGATGCCCCCACTTTGTACTGCAGGCTACGGATTAGCTATCGGTAATCTCAGTTATTTTGCGGGTGCTTTATTTCTATACATCATCAATTGTGTTTTTATCTGCATTGCTACATTTATCATTGTCAAATATTTGCGTTACCCCAAAACTCATTATATCGATAAAAAACGCGAAAAAAGAATTACTCAAAGTATTACCATCATCACGATTATTCTTGTATTGCCAAGTGTCTATTTTGCATACAATCTACTGCAAGAAAAAAAAATACACCAGCAAGGTAAACCAATTTGTTCAACAGGAACTCAGCAACAAAGGTTACACCGTTATCTATGAAAAGCTGGAGATGAATAGTAATCCAAAGAAACTTGAACTTGCCTTTTTATCAAAAAAATTCAGTGACAAAGAGGTAGAATCTTTACAGCGTGTAATGGAATCATTTGGTATTACCAATACTAACCTTGTCATTCATCAGGATAGTTTAGATTTAAAATCGAGTATTCTAAGCGAAATAGACAGACGTACAGCAGCTGTAAGTGAAAAGGATCTCACGATACGCGCCCTAAACAATGAATTAGCGAAATACCAGTTGGCCAGTCCGCAACTTGATCGCGATATCGCTGTATTATTCCCCGAACTGAATTCCTATAGCATTGGTGTCCAACAACATTATGCAAAGGCCGATAGCGTCGCCAGGATCGTAGCATTTATATACGCTACCAAGATCCCACTTCCATTAGCGCAACACGAAAAATTACAACAATGGTTGCAAAATCATTTTCCTAAAGATAGTGTAGCGATTATTAGTCAATAGTAGGCAATCCATCGGAAAATATATTTTTAATAGCATCTGCTCAACAAGCAAGTAATGGAAAAATTAAAAGATCAGGACCAGCCATTCGTGTTTTTTAACGATTTAAGGAAAATATAACACAATACTGGAAAGCCTACATAGTAAATAACGACAATGAACAGCGGAAATATTCCTTCAGGTCTAACCGGATCGACGGCATGAGCTTTTACCAAAAGTTGCAATCCAATATTTTTTTCCTTTGAGAATACGACCATCGTTGTGAAATTATAAGCAAAATGCAAAGCAATTGGAAATATTATTTTACCTGTTTTTATACATATACGTGCTAGTAAATAACCAAATACACCCGTCGACATAAAAACTCTTGACATTTCAAACACATGTCCGATTATGCCATATGAAAACCAGTGATAAACTCCAAAAGCTATGGCTGTTATGAATGCAGCTTTTGTCTTCCCAAAGCGACTGACTAGCATATACAATAGAGCTCCTCTAAAGATCAATTCTTCAAATATAACTGCTTTTGATACATAATAAAGACTTCGAAAAAAATCTCCAAGTGTATACTCTGGGTTAAACTTATAAGGATTTTCTACCAAATAGGCTATTCCTAAATAGAGGATAACCAAATAAAACATTGGTACAACCAAACTTAAAAATAACGGTTTGCCTTTCGCATAAAAGCCCAATACCTTAAGGTCCTGGTGACAGAAGTGTTTTAGTAAAAACCAAGAAACCAACAATTCAATAACAATAGCAATCATACTTTTTTTCTACAAAGCTATGGCCTTAAATCATTTAATTTTACGACATTTGAATACGTCGCAAAATGCCGTAAGATGACCAATAAATCAAGTAAAGAAAAAATTGCACTTCTGATCAAAAATGCACGTATAAACCGAGGCTACTCACAACAGCAACTTGCTGATCTGGTCAAGCTTAATCTGCGATCCGTACAGCGTATTGAAAATGCTGAAGTCCTTCCAAGGGCCTATAACCTAAATCTTATAGCAAGGGAACTTGAGCTGGATATAGCAGTACTGAAAGAGGAAAGCAATATTTCAGATACAGCAGAACCTGACCAAATCAATAATACATTTAATAAACCTCGAAAACTCATACTAAGTATCGGTATCGGATTGATTGGTATTTTATTAATAGCCGCCTTTCTATCACAATCAAGTGGTTTCCCGGAAACAAGCTTTGAACTGTTTTTGTTGCTTGCTTTGGTTGTTGTGGTTTATGGGATCATACTTTGGACCATTTGGCGTAGTTAACAATCTACTACTTTACGATAGATGCATCTTGTATAAAAATTTCAACCCGAGTCCTGTCTTTTTCGTTAAGCTTGACATATCCTTTTAAAGTAATAGGGTTCTCCTTCAACCAAATTTTATCGTTGTTAGCCAACGTAATCTCTACCATCGGTGGAATTCCATTTTGCCCACAAAACATGCATTGTAAAACAGGTAAAACGGACAATAGGAACCTGTTATGTCGGAGACCTGCCTTGAGCGGCACCATATACCCCTGAAGTTCCACCTTCATGCCATCCATTTTTGCAAGCTTACTGGGAAAAAATGGCGTGTATATCGTTTTCCCATTTTTCTTGTTCACTTTATACAACATGGTATCAAAGGTTTTCCAAACTTCATTCATGAGTGGCTTATGGTCTGCTAAATGCTGAGATTCCAACCCCGTTTGTGCCAAGACTGAATAACACTCTCCACCTAAAAAAATGAATAAAAAAACAAGAGTAAATTTCTTAAACATAGCCTATTAAAGATGTGACAATCAAATATAGTGAAAAAACATTACATGCAACTAAATTGCATTTACTACTTTTTCACTATATTTATAAAAATAAGTTAACAACTCCTAATTGCAGGAGCCTTCGTATATCTAATCAGCGTACACTAACAAAGGAATTATTTATGAACACATCATTAAAAAGAGACATCTCCTCCCCTATCGAAAATCTAGGCGATCTTCATATCATGACTTCGATTGATACACCTATGCGACATGATGCATTTACACGAACCGACAGCGAGAAAATTAAAAAGATCGCGCAGCTTTTTCAGGATATCATGCATGAACTAGGCCTTGACCTCCAGGATGATAGTCTCAGTGGAACCCCCTATCGTGTGGCTAAAATGTATATCAATGAATTGTTCTATGGCGTCAATCCAGCCAATAAGCCCCAACTTTCCACATTCGAAAATCGATATGGTTACAACAAACTATTGGTTGAGAAAAATATACGTGTAAATTCAGCCTGCGAGCATCATTTTCTGCCAATTGTGGGACGAGCGCACATTGGTTATATAGCAAAGAAAAAAGTAATCGGATTATCAAAGATAAATCGTGTAGTAGATTATTACGCACACCGCCCACAGGTACAGGAACGGCTTACGTTACAGATTTTTAATGAACTTAAATCGACCTTAGAAACGGATGATATTATTGTGCTCATTGACGCAGATCATCTCTGTGTATCAGCACGGGGAGTTAAAGATACGACCAGTAGTACAACTACCATGGAGTATAGTGGGATATTCGCATCGGAAAGTCAAAGAAATGACTTCTTTAATTTATTGAAATAAGATACCATATGGAATAATTTTCCATGTACTTCTGATAATTATAGATCGCATATTTAATCATAAAAAATGAATAAAAGTCATGCTCGCCCTGTCACGATACTGACAGGCTTTTTAGGTGCCGGAAAGACTACTTATCTAAACGCCCTAATGAAATCATATCCGAACAAACGTTTTGCTATTATCGAAAATGAAATCGGCCAACTCAACGTTGACAGCATGTTACTGACTGAAAATTACGGACAACTTATTCCACTTCAGGAAGGCTGTCTCTGCTGTACGCTAAATGACGAGCTCTATAGTTCTCTTGAATTACTTTATAAAAAACAAGATAGTTTTGACGAGTTGGTTATCGAATGTACTGGTTTAGCCATACCGACTGCAATTATAGAGCCCTTTACGACGCACCCGATATTCCATAACTACTTCCCTTTAAAAAAAATTATTTGTCTCGTAGATGCCGCTCTTGTCGAAGATCAGATCAAGGAAAGAGATGAAGTACTCAGACAAATTATGGCGGCTGACGCCATCATCATTAATAAAACCAACGATGTACACCCAACTTATCTAGATTCGCTGTACAATTATTTAGCGAACCTAAATCCACTTGCAAAAACTTTATATTCGAAAGGAACAATGGAATTTCCTTTTGAAATAATTGAAGATATAGTGTACACAAAGAAAATAGAAACGTTTTCTTTTCTCAAAAACCTGTCCCCCAATAAGACGACAATATTAGGTCAATCGAGTTTCGGAAAATCACATCTCAAAGATATTTCGACACGAATCTACACCTTTGCCGAAGAGTTTAATTTCGTCAATTTATTCCTTGGTTTGAGCAAGCTTGTCGGAAAATATACAAACAGAATCTACAGGGTAAAAGGAATCGCATTTAAAAAAAATAGCGACAAAAAAATCATTATTCAAGCTGTAGGTTCTCGTATCGAAATGAGTTATGGCAGCCAATGGAAACAGGAGGATAAAAAGTTGAATACGATGGTTTTTATCGGGAAAGAACTGGACAGTCTGTATATAGAGCGCCTTCTTACAAGACTACTGGAAAATCATTCCAATTAATAAGAGGTAAATACCATCATCGATGTACGATGTCTTAGAATTGCTGCGCTCGATAGTGAATTCGCGCACGGCTTTTCTAAATTCCACTGTGGAAGCTTTAAGGTGATTAATTAATCTATCAATTTATGTAGATTTATATTTCAGCCGCGCTCCAAAGAAATGCAATCATTTCCTGACGAACCAGCATACGATACTTGCATTCGGAAAGAAATTTGGATTCTATTGAGGTAGCAGTTAACAGATCGCATTAAAAATCATAGGTCAATGTATAATAAAATTATAGATTATGCACAGATTTACTTGTTGCTGAATTAGAATTTTCCGTCATTTGTGTAAATGATTTTTTAGCTTTAAAAAAATCACAGCTAATTATTGACATGGCTGCTACAAATCGAATTACACGGAGCAAATAACATAACCTATTTTATCCGTAATTTGTGCGTACTCCCAGATTGAATTATTGAAAATCATACAACATTAAAACAACAATGAAAAAATTAACACTCGCCCTAATTTTCTTGGCTGGAGTCTACACACAGCATGCGGAAGCACAGACAGCAGGTACAGTACCCGACAAAGGACTTGATCTGAGCTTAATGGACAAATCTGTACGTCCACAGGATGACTTTTACAACTACGTAAGCGGAACCTGGATGAAAACGGCTAAAATTCCTTCCGACAAACCCACTTGGGGAAGCTTCAATAAATTGGCAGAAGATACGGACAACAATTCGATGAAAATTCTGAACTCACTTTTAAAAGATAAATTTCCTGAAGGAAGTGAGGGCAAAAAAATACAGGACCTGTATGCTTCTTACATGAACTTACAGAAAAGAAATGCAGACGGTATTAAGCCGATTCAGGGAAATTTAAACAAAATTGACGCGATTAAAAACCTAAAAGATCTTCAGAATTATTTAACTTCCGTAACGAAAGAAGGTGAGAATAATTTCTATGGCTGGGGTGTCTATGCTGATTTAAAAGATTCAAAAATGAACGCAGTCTACTTAGGAGATGCCTCCTTAGGACTTGGAAGAGATTATTATCAAAAAGAAAATGAAAAAAATACCGAAGCTATTGCCGAGTATCAAAAATATGTAGCTTCCATGTTAACAGAATTGGGGTATAAAAATGCCGAAACTGCTGCAAAAGGGATTGTTGACTACGAAAAAAGCATTGCAAAAACCTACCTGACCAATGAACAAAGCCGGGATAATACATTACAATACAACCCGCAGACTATGGCTGAGCTATCTGCTCTAGTCAAAAATGTAAATCTACCTGAGTACCTCAAAAAAGTTGGCGTCAATACAGAAAAAGTAATCATCGGAGAATTAGGTTATTATAAGAACTTTGACAAATTGGTCAGCAACCAGAACCTTCCTGTCATTAAAGATTACCTTAAGTTTCATCTTATTAATGGGAGTGCCTCTTATTTGAGTGAAAAACTGGGAGATATGCGATTTGCTTTTTATGGGAAATATTTAAGAGGTCAGCAAGAGCAAAGAGCACTAAACAAAAGAGGATTTGAACTGATCAACTCCACTTTAGGTGAAGCTTTTGGGAAGTTATATGTTGAAAAATATTTTCCTGCAGAAGCCAAAGCGCAAATGGTGGAATTAATTGACTATTTAAAGAAAAGTTTCGCACTTCATATCAATGATTTAACATGGATGTCCTCTGTCACCAAAGTTAAAGCGCTTGAAAAACTAAATAAATTTACCGTAAAAGTTGCCTATCCTGACAAATGGAAGGACTATTCTAAATTAAATATTCTATCGGAAAACAAAGGTGGAAACCTGTATGCTAACTTGCAAAGTATCACCACATGGCGATATGAAAGAGATTTGGCGAAAATCGGAAAAGCAGTAGACAAATCAGAATGGGGAATGACTCCACAAACAGTAAATGCCTATTACAATCCTGTAAACAATGAGATCGTGTTTCCAGCAGCAATTCTCCAACCTCCATTTTTCAATCCACAAGCTGACGCCGCGGTTAATTTCGGTGGTATAGGTGCTGTAATTGGCCACGAAATGAGCCATGGATTTGACGATTCCGGAGCGCAATTTGATGCGGATGGAAACTTGGTCGACTGGTGGACACCAGAAGACAAAGCTAATTTTGAAAAAGCAACAAAAACACTCGCAGCTCAATACGATAAATATGAACCTGTAAAAGGCACTTTCGTCAACGGAACATTTACAAACGGTGAAAATATCGCGGATTTAGGAGGTGTAAACATTGCTTATGATGCACTTCAACTATATTTAAAAGATAAGGGAAACCCAGGTGAAATAAGTGGATACACACAAGACCAACGTTTTTTCCTAAGCTGGGCAACGGTATGGAGAACCCTATCCAGTGAAAAATATATGGTCAACCAAGTTAAAACTGATCCACACTCTCCAGGATATTTCAGAAGTTTTGGTCCATTGATCAATGTTGACGCTTTTTATAAAGCTTTCGATGTTAAACAAGGAGACAAACTGTACAAGTCACCGGAAGAAAGAATCAAAATCTGGTAATAAACATTATACAGGAGCTGTCTCAAAAAAAGGCAGCTCCTGTAATTTTCTTTAATCCAATATCTATTTCTCTTGTGAACCAACCAACCCCAATATCGAAAGCCCCACTAGTAACATTTCGTTTATAATTCACTAAATCATTTTAGTATACTTATATTCATATTCTGAAAAACCAAGAAGTATACCATGATAAAAACCAAAACCTCAATTTTTGTGCTGGCACTATCGCTCTTCGGTTGGCTTAATGCTTTGGCACAACAGCCACAGCTTTCAACCCCATGGACAGCAATAGCCAAGCAAACAGAAATCCCACTTTCCGAATATCCACGTCCCCAAATGGAAAGGAATGAATGGCTATGTCTCAACGGTAAATGGGATTATATAGGTGGAAAGGATGCTCCGAATGCACTAAATCCTGCTGTCCCCATTTCCTTTGACCACAGCCGAGAAAGCATTCTTGTCCCCTATTGTCCAGAGTCCTATTTATCCGGAATACAACGCAAACAAGAAATTAATCTGTGGTATCGTAAAAATTTCGAGCTACCTAATCATTGGAAAGGGAAAGATATTATACTCCATTTTGGTGCAGTGGATCACGATGCAACTATATTTGTAAATGGTAGAAAAGCTGGTACTCATTCAGGTGGCTACGACTCCTTCTGGATCAACATCACTGAGTTTTTAAAGGCCGGTCCAAATAACATTGTCGTCGCAGTGCATGACAAGAACGACGGTAAGTATCCTTCGGGCAAAAATGGACCTCGAGGCGACTATACATTTTCTTCTGGCATATGGCAAACTGTGTGGATGGAACCAGTAAGCAAAAACCATATACAGGGAATCAAATTGTTGCCTCAAGTAGCAGAAAAACAACTAAAAATACAGGTCACTAGCACAGCGAAGGCAAAAGTTACGGCCATCGTTTCTTCAGAGGGAAAAGAAATTTCAAAAACGGTAATTCAGTCGGGCATGGAATTTAATATCCCGGTAGAAAATCCAAAACTTTGGTCTCCTGACTCCCCCTTTTTATACGATTTAAAATTAAGTATACATGGGAAGAATGGAGAAATCATTGACGAGGTTAAGAGCTATTTTGGTATGCGTGATATTAAACTTGGTAAGGTAAACGGAATTGTAAGGCCGCTCTTGAATGACAAATTTGTGATGCAGCTCGGTCTCCTGGATCAGGGGTATTGGCCCGATGGTATTCTAACAGCACCTACGGAAGAAGCTCTCAAATATGATATCGAGTTTACCAAAAATGCTGGTTATAACCTTATTCGTAAGCATATGAAAACCGAACCCCAACGGTTCTATTATTGGGCAGATAAAATGGGACTGCTTGTGTGGCAAGATATGCCCTGCCTTTGGTATCCCGAAGAAGATACTACGATTTATCGAAAAGCATTTCGTGATGAATACAAGGCCATCGTTGACGACCATTACAACTCGCCATCCATTATCGCCTGGGTTCCTTTTAACGAAAATTGGGGCGCTTTCGATGTACGCAATATTACCGACTGGACCAAACAATATGACCCTTCACGTTTAGTGAACGGTAATTCGGGATTTAACAACAATCCATCTTACCAAAAAGCTTATGGTGACCCCGGAAATGGAGATTTTGTTGACACCCATATCTATGTTGGCCCAAAGGGTGCTTCAGAACCTGATTCGAAACGAGCAGCTTCCCTCGGAGAGTTTGGTGGCGTAGGCTTATTTGTCCGCGGTCACATGTGGCCTGTCGAAAACAATGCCTATGCCTACGAACCCACTATAGAGGCACTCACAGACCGTTATATATTCCTAATGGATAATGTCGAACAATTGCTCCGATACAAAGGATTGAGTGTTGCTATTTATACGCAAACTACCGATGTGGAACATGAAGTCAATGGCCTATTGACTTACGACCGTAAAATACAAAAAATGGATCTTGAAAGAATAAAAGCAGTCAACCAAGCCGTGATTAAAGCTGGAAATGAATTGAATTAGCGGATACAGATGTTCGCTATTTCGCTCTCAAAGAATTTTCAAACGATTCAACTGAAACAGCTGTTCTTTTTGCAGAAGTGTTTAATAACAGATCAACAGGTAACACTATTATGGCAAAATATTCAGAAAAAGCATCTGAGAAAGTTGAAAAGACGATGCACGAAATGAAAGAAGGAAAATTAAAATCTGGTAGCGGGAAAAAGGTAACATCACGAAAACAGGCGATTGCTATCGGCCTCTCCGAAGCAAAAAAAGAAGGTGCCAAAGTACCCAAAAAAAAATCCTAGCAAGTAAACTTGCTAGGATTTTCTCTTTAGCCCAAATTATGCTTTTTCATGCGGCAATCTACAGTAGGGATTTTTTCTTGTCTGTACCATCATAAGGATCTGACAAAACATTTTGACTATCCTCGACATCTATAAAATTTTGATTTACATCTACGGGTGTATAAATATGAACACTGCTTCCATTTCTTTTTTTGAGATAATATTGAATCTTTGTTGTATCAATATTGGTCACATCTGAAGCTGTCCATATCATTTTATGACCTGCACCATCAATCGTTATTACTGTATCATTGCCACGAGGGATGATACGCTGCAGTCCCAATTCTCCTTTTCGATCACCTTCTCTTGTCAACAAATGTGTGTTACCATCTTTATCAATCATCCTGATCTGTTGATTATTGTTGCATCCAACTAAAAGGATGAAACTAAACAGAAGAAATGGAAGGGTCGTTCGTATTATTTTCATATCGTTCGTGGTATAACTCAATATAGTTTAACGACGAGACACAAAGATGCTGCCAAAATACAGCTGGCATGAAAGATACCTTCCAAAAGTTGGTGGATTTACCCCGAGTAGTGATCGCCTCCAGCAAACAACCTGCTGCTAATTCACATACAAAAACTATCTGTCTCTATTTTATATTCGTTTTTTTTATCAGACGGCTGGCACTTTCTGCTGCAATGATCAATGCTGCTGCAAGCATAATTACATCTTTCAGGACTAATCTACCGGCCGCGGATAAATAAGGAAAACCATAATTAGGTGACGGGAAATCTCCATCTAGCTTTGGCACAAACGCCTCTGGAGTTGTTATCAGGAAAGAAAGTGTAACCAATGACATAAGCACGGTACACAATGCCCCAAAAATTCCGATTTTAGGATACCAGATACCTAAAAATATCATCAGACCAATTGAAACAATTACAAAGCCAAGTATATAAGAAAAAATATAAGTTCCATTTTCTTGGTGCCATGCAATATTTTTCTTTACGACACGACCCTCCGGATTTTTAAACAACTGGTATTCCGGTATTAGCTCTCCGTTTTTATCCAACACCCGTTTTTCCGTATTATGATAAAAAAAACGCATTGCCGGACTATTAATAACAAAAGGAACTATACCATCAGCTTCATATTGAAATGCTTTTAATCCTCCAATCCATGCCATCACAATAAAAATTGAAATTCTAGCAAAGTTTGTAAAGATATATTGTGACTTTGCCAATAGCTTTATTATTTTCTCCATAACGTAGTTTGTTTAATACCATGCAAAACTAAACAATGGCTTAAATCCACAACATGGACAAATAGATCTATAACATAGACTTTTCGGCAACAATTGATAAACCGACCCGCTTCCGAAATACCTTAGGAGATACGCCTACCATCTTCTTAAAAAATCTACTGAAATAAAACTCGTCTTTGTACTGCAAATTGGCTGCTATTTCTTTAATACTTTTGGCCGTCAAATGGAGCTGTCTTTTACTTTCCAATACGAGGCGTTCCTGGATCAACTTTGAAGGGGATTTTCCCCATTTCAATTTTATTTTTTTCGTAAAAATGGCTGGACTTAAACCATAGTTCGCTGCATAAAAGGTAACTTCTTTATGCGCTTTATAATTCTTTTCCAAAAACTGCTCAAAGTCATCAATAATATCTCTATGAGCCCAATACGGTTTTTGTAGGTCGTTAAAAAGTAGCTTTTGTCTACTCGCCAGCGCTAAAATCAGCTGTAAATAGGTTCTGCTCAATGACTGATCATAGGATTCCGACGACATTTTGAGCTGATCTATTTTTTCCATGATAGTTGATATCTCATGATAAATAGCTGCTGAGAGCAACACATGAGGTTGCTGGTAGATGTTGTTGAATAGAATTCCATTACAGGCAACTTCATCTTTATGATATTCTATACAATAGAAATCGCCGTGAAATTTTAGCACACTAAAGGTACTTTTCTGCACCACATCCATCGTAAACAACTGATAGGGAGACAAAAACAAAACACTTTTAGGATCCGCATGGTATGTCACCAAATCAACCGAAAAACTCGTCGCTTTCTCAAATAAAAGAATGCAGTACAATGGTTCACTAATGTTGAATCTACCGGCAGATAATACTAATTTTTCAAACAGGATATGGGAATAGTTCATGTTATTAAGCTAAAATATGAATTTAATCGAACCTATTCATCCGGTCTTAAGCTTCGCTTCAAATGATAAAACTTAAGTAGAATATGGTCATACCATAAGGCAAATAAAAGCATACTAGCCGGTAACAATAATGTTTTCAGTTTAAAATATTGAAACATAAAGCCGCCTACAACTCCCCCAATAAAAAAGCCTCCAATAATCATCAACTTAAGAAAAATACTTTTGTGTAATTTCACTTTTTCAGCAATTTCTCTATAAAAAAGTAACTGCGAGATTTCAATACCAAGATCAGTAAACAATCCCGTCAAATGCGTCGTTCTGACAACTGATTGTGACACCTTCGTTACCAGGGCATTCTGAAGTCCCATAGCAAAAAGCAGGGCAAATGAAATTATGGTTGGTAACGTTGGCCCTGCTTTAAATAAAGCTGGGAGCAGTCCTACATTAATTAAGATAATAGACTCCATACAAATTGGAATGATATAAGCGTTATGTGATTTCTTTTTTGAAGCTAATTCTACAATAAAACCTGAAACGGTAGCTCCCATTAAAAAAAAAGCAATGTATAACAGATAAATCAAAGCCATCTTATAATTCATTAAAATCAACTGTTCTGAAAAAAATGCGAAGTGACCTGTGACATTCGTTGTTAAAGTGCTAACGGCAAGAACACCTGTAATATTGACCAAACCCGCCACACAAGATAAAATAGAGGCTAACTTTAAATTATGAATATAATTCCTTCCTCTCCCTTGATGCCTAAACATTTGAATTAATCTTTATAAATTAGAGAAAATAGATGAAAACAAGATTCATTTAAGGTTTCAGTAAATCATATACCCTGACATAATCCACCTCCATCTCTGCAGGAAATGCGCTGCTATCGACGCCTTGCACACCGCCCCAATCTCCACCAACGGCCAGATTCAATAGTAAATGAAATCTTTTATCAAATGGCCACACGCCTTTTCCTTCATTTGGAAAACTGTAGATCTGTACATCATCCACGAAACCAAGAATATACTCGGGGGTCCAGTCTATCCGATAATTATGAAACTCCGATGTTGCCTGATCAATTCGTTTCATCACTCCTTTTTGAGTTCCGATAGAATGATTATAATCCTTTGTATGAACGGTAATATGTATTGCATTCTCGTCATAACCGACATGCTCCATGATATCTATTTCTCCCGAATGTGGCCATCCTCCGTAAACCCAATCTGTCGGTAACATCCAAGCGGCTGCCCACGTACCTTTCCCTTTCGGCACCTTGGCTCGGACTACAAATCGACCATATAGAAAATCGCCCTTGTTTTTACTCACCAGCCTGGCAGAAGTATAGTTCAACCCTTCATATTGTTCTTTTATTGCAGTAATACGTAAAACACCATTTGCAACACTTGCATTTTTCCTGTTTGCATCTGTATAGTATTGAAGTTCATGATTTCCCCAACCATTATGCAAGGAGCCTACATCATATCCCCATTTTTTTGCGTCCGGAAGACCATCGTAATCGAACTCATCACTCCAACTGGGCATTTCAGCAAACTTATATTCTCCTACATGTGTACTATCGGGACTTACGGAAAGTATTGCGATCAAAGGAAGTATCCAAAGGCTCATTATGTTTATATTTTATACAATTATTGATAAAGCTAATGAAAAATATGAATAGATTACCTCACATCGGAGACGCAATTTAAAGCTCCGTTAGTAATTATAAAATCGCGGCTACTAACTTTAGTTTAATCATTTTCCCTTTACTAAAACGTGTACTATCAACCAATGGAAAGTGATAAGCAGGAGGAGATTACCCGCAATTAATATAAATTACGCTTAAAAAAGGTAGGTACAGTCAGGTTGCGATAAATTGCTTTCGTAAGATTTCGGGAAAATATACTTTTGAAAAAACTTTTAGGACTGTACGACACAAGTAAAAGATCAATAGCTTCGATTTCCACCATGTAGTCGATACAACGTGGTATAGGCATATTGTAATCTAAACGATTGACCGCATTTTTTTCCACATAATCAATTTTATTAAACGAAAATTGGGCGGATAGCTTTTGTTTCCAGTCTTCAATATCTTCTTGTTTTGGAGAGATATACTTTTGTGTTACGTGCAACAGGCTGAGATTAAATTTCTCCGGTACACGTAAGGTGAAACTGTCGAGTAGATCATATTCGGACGCTTTAAAATTGCTCAGTAATGCGATATTTTGCAACCTAAATTTTTGGAAAGTGATGGGTACTGCCAAGACACCGATTGGACTCTTTTTTATCAGGGCGAAGGTATTGCTTCCCAAGACAGCTTTTTGTATCATACCTTTACCTTTAGCTCCCATGACGATAAAATGATATTCCTTTTCTTGTAGTAAGTTTAGTACCATTTTTTCCAAGTTGCCGGCCAAACTTACGGTTTTACAGCGGAGATCAGGAAATTCATCGTCGATACGTATCTGCCAGTCCTTGAGCATGCTTTCAGCCTCTTCCTTCTGAGGCTTCAAAAACATATTCTCCATTTTCGCATGGACACCGTCTTTTATTGGGATGGTATAAGTATGCAGAAGTTCTACTGTCCAATTAAATTTTTTAGCCAGATTCGCCGCATATCGAATAGCAGTCCATGAGTTTTCAGAAAAATCGGTGAGTACGAGAATTGTTTTGTCCATAAATATTTTGCAGATAAATCAGCGCGGATTATTAGTATTACAACAGTAAAGAAGGCAGAAGGTTTTTAATAATCAATCAAAAGAGAAACTTTAAAAAAAAGGTTTTCAAACGGGGAGAATGAAAACCTTAAATAACCAATTATAAACCTAAATTATGATACAACAAAGATAAACATCAAAAAGATAAAAACCAAAATAAACTACTAAAAAGATAGACTTTTTTTTATTAAGGAATCAGTACAGCCCTTCCTTTGATCTTACCATTGCGCATTCGATCATAAACTTCGTTAGCCTGATCAAGCTTAAACTGCTCAATTTCAATATGAATCTTCCTTTGCCTAGCTAAACCTACAACTTCCATAAGCTCAACCCGCGAGCCCCAATATGGGTTTGTCATACTCACACCAAAAGGAAGCCCCGACATATTGTACTGGTAGTGTCCCCCACCTAATCCAACAATTGTCAGGTCACCATCCAAACCAACAACCTTTGTTCCTAGATCTATAGTCGATGTCGCGCCTACAAAGTCAATCACTACTTTAGCTTTTTTAATGCCCGTAATCTTATTGATTTGTTCGGCTGCATTTGCATCCTTCGAATTAACCACATAGGCTGCGCCCAGTTCTTTAGCAAAGGCTAGTTTTTCTTCGGTGACATCACAGGCAATAATTGAACTCGCGCTTACTTCATTTAGTATTTGTAAGGCAACATGGCCCAAACCTCCAACTCCGATCACAACCACATACTCATCCGCTGTCAATTTGCCTATCGAACGTTTTATCGCCGAATAAGGAGTAAGTGCCGCATCCGTTAATGGCGCAGCAACGACTGGATCTAAGTCATAAATTGGGACCAGTAAACGCGAAGAAGGGACAAGCATATATTCCGCCATCCCACCATCAAGGCCTAGCCCACCACCATAGGCCATTTCAGACTGGTGATCACAATAATTTTCCTTTGATTGCTGACAGGGCTTACAGTGCCCACAACCCCAAGGGCCATAGACCAGTACCGCGTCTCCTTTTTTATAGTCTTTTACATCCGATCCAACTTCTTCAATCCAGCCCGCATTTTCGTGTCCCAAGGTAAATACCGTATCTACAACGGTCCCCTCATCTATAATGTGGAGATCAGAATGACAAACACCTGCACCACCAATTTTTAGTAATACTTCATCGCCCTTAGGAACGGGCTTCACAAGATCATTCACAACGCGGACATCTTTATGCCCAAAAAAACGTACTGCTTTCATATTGATTTTTTTTGTTGACTAATAGAAGAACAAATAAGAACGATATATGTTTCAACACATATAAAGACAGCGGCAACATGTAAGTCTTATTTCAAGAAAAAGTATTGCAATCCCCTGATCGTATTACCTAACGGCAAGTCAAAAGTATTCATGCAATAAAGGCCGGCAACTCGAAGATATTTATGTATTTTTATCGGGAATCAAATGATAAAAATACATGCTAAAAAAAGGTGAACATATTGAAGGCGTTCCTATGGAACTCCAACAATTGTTGGATATGGACGAAAAAGCCAATGCTTTTTTTGAAACACTCTCCAAATCATACAAACAGGGATATTGTGATTGGGTAGGCTCAGCTAAACAGGAACAAACTAGAAAAACAAGGGCAGAAAAAGCAATTCAGATGCTAAGAAATAATCAAAAAACGCTTAAAACCCTTTAAAAAAGGGGCATTAACCCCTAGAAATGAGTTATAAATTAACGACAAGAATAAATTTGATAGGCAAAGGTATTCAGAATAACATCGCAGACCTTTTTACATTTCAGCAATGTCAATTTTCAATAATTGTAACAATACTAGATAAACTTTAAAATTTCGATACCCAAATCACTTGTATCATTTTTAAAGTTTAATTACATTTGCTTTCAAGGATGCAAGGAAAATTCCATCAATATCTGTTCGGCGTAGTTTGCGCAATACTTATCAGTTTTGGCTGGTATCATGTGCCAACACCAAATAATATTCCCTCCTGCAATCTTCACGCTGTCAATCACTTCAACAAGCAAGTAAAAAGCGAAGATTATGACACCAAAGTTATTCGCAAAACTAAACGTCCTCGACATGAAAAATTAAGGGCTTATTTTTCAGAAAATGATAATGAAAACGACGACACGGGAAGCGATTCCAATAGCCCTAACTTATTCGCACTTAAAGGAGATGGTTTTGGAAATCTAGTCTCTTATATCCATCCCGAATTTCACAATACACGCACAGCAGTTTCGCTTGCAAATTCCAACCAGCTTACTTCACGAAAAAACGCCCTATATATCCATTACAGTGTATTCAGGCTGTGATTTTTTAATAATTTCTTAAAAAAACATCAAAATAGCTTTCAAAACCATTTGGAAGCAGGTCACACTATTGTTCAATTTTTCGAAAATAATTAAAAAACTATTATTATGGTCATGAGAAGCTTTATGTATATAAGCCTGTGCCTTATTATTCTATCGACAAGCTGTCAGTCAGAAAAAAAAGACAAAAAAGAAGCTGCAGTTTTCAATGTCACTACTCCTTTGGTCAAAGATACAATTGTCAATAAAGATTATGTAGCCCAAATCCGTTCGATCAACCATATTGAATTGCGCGCGCAGGAAAAAGGCTACATTCAATCGATATTTGTCGATGAAGGTCAATTTGTACAAAAAGGACAACCCCTATTTAAAATCATGCCCAACCTCTATGAGTCCGATGTTAATCGTGCTAAAGCAGAGGTAAAATATGCTGAAATCGAATATCAGAACACCAAAAATCTGTCCGAAAAAGATATTGTCGCTCCGCAGGAAACTGAAATGGCAAAAGCAAAATATGAAAAAGCCAAAGCTGAGCTAGCCGCGATGAATACTCATCTCAAATTTACGGACATCGTAGCACCGTTTTCCGGAATCGTTGGTAAGCTTCACGTCCGTAAAGGAAGTCTTGTCGACGAAGGCGAGTTGATCACGGAATTGTCCGATAACAGTAAAATGTGGGTTTATTTCAATGTACCCGAAGTGGAATACCTCAATCAAATGGACGCAAAACAAGACAATGGCCCGCTACGTGTACGGTTAAACATGGCCAATGGAAAAGAATTCGGTCATGAGGGTATTGTTGAAACAATTGAATCAGACTTCAATAATGAAACTGGAAATATTGCCTACAGAGCGACTTTTCCGAATCCAAAGGGATTACTGCGTTATGGTGAGACAGGCAATATCGTCATTACATCACCCTATTACAATGCGCTTATGATACCGCAGAAAGCAACATTTGAGGAGCTTGAAAAAAAATATGTTTACGTTATTACAAAAGATAATAAAGTAAAAGCAAGAGAAATAAAAGTTGCTGCCGAACTGCCGCATATCTATGTGGTTTCTTCCGGATTGGGCAAGGATGAAAAGATTCTGCTCAATGGACTTCGCATGGTACAGGAAAACCAGACCATTGAATCCAAATATCAGACTCCGGAGAAAGTCATGTCAAACTTAGATTTATATGCAGAGTAATTAAAAAGCAGCATTATGTTTAAAAAAGTAATACATCGACCGGTATTTGCTATTGTCATATCGGTTGTCATCCTATTTATCGGAGGTTTGGCCATAAAGCAGCTTCCTACTGAGCAATTTCCAAAAATCGCACCGACTACAGTGGCGGTCTCCATTGCCTATCCTGGTGCAAGTGCCGATGTACTTGTAAAATCCTCACTGATTACACTGGAGAATGCAATCAATGGTGTACAGGGAATGCGCTATATCGCTACCGACGCAACCAGCGCCGGTGAAGCGACCGTAAACGTCGTATTTGATCCCGGAACGGATCCCAACGATGCCGTAGTACTGGTCAAAACCAGGGTGGATCAAGTCATGCCACTATTGCCTGAACTTGTTCAAAAGGAAGGAGTCGTCGTCAATCCCATTCAGCCCAGTATGCTGATGTACGTGAATCTTTACAGTACAAATAAAAGCATGGATGAAAAGTTCTTGTACAACTATGCAACGGTAAACATCATTCCTGAAATCAATCGTATTCATGGTATCGCCAAATCACAAATCTTAGGTAGCCGTAGATATGCCATGCGCGTCTGGTTAAATCCCGATCGTATGCGTGCCTATAGCTTATCAGTTGATGAAGTGATGAAAGCGATAGGAGAACAGAGTATCATCGGCCGTCCCGGTCGACTGGGACAAAGCTCGGGTATTGCAGCGCAATCCCTCGAATATGTCCTAACTTATAAAGGACAATACAATACACCTGAAGAATACGACAATATTATCGTTCGCGCAAACGGCGACGGTGAAAACATCAAGTTAAAAGACGTGGCTAAAGTCGAACTGGGAAGTGAATTCTTTGACATCTATTCCAATTTAGACGGTCATCCCTCGGCTTCAATTGTGTTGAAACAGAATTATGGCAGTAATGCCAATGACGTTATTAAAGATGTGAAGGCAAAACTTGCTGAGATGAAAGGTAACTTTCCTCCAGGTATAGACTATAAAATCAGTTATGACGTATCCCAATTCTTGGATGCTTCTATCGAACAGGTGATGCATACCCTACGCGATGCTTTTATTTTAGTTGCCATTGTTGTGTTTATTTTCCTTGGCGATTGGCGTTCGACGTTGATTCCAATCATCGCCGTGCCCGTTTCGCTGATAGGTACATTCTTCGTCATCCAATGGTTCGGTATGTCGATCAACTTAGTGACCTTGTTTGCATTGGTGCTTGCTATCGGGATTGTCGTGGACAATGCCATTGTGGTCATTGAAGCAGTACATGCCAAAATGGAAGAAAGTGCCATATCGCCATACAGCGCTGTAAAAGAAGTCATGGGCGAAATCGCAGGTGCTATTATCGCTATTACAGCTGTTATGGTGGCCGTTTTTATCCCCATTTCATTTATGACAGGCCCTGTCGGAACATTTTACCGTCAGTTTTCAATTACCATGGCGAGTTCCATCGTGATATCTGCAGTAGTCGCATTAACCCTTACTCCTGTGCTTGCCGCGATGCTCCTGAAAAATAACCATGGTAAACCAAAAAAATCAAATGTATTCACTAAATCGCTCGACCTTTTTAACCGTACTTTTGATAAAATAACGGGCAAGTATGCCTCCTTACTTCGTAAAATTGCCAGCCGAAAAGTAATTACATGGGGTATCTTAATAGCATTCTGTGTCGGAATTTTCGTCATTAACAAAACGCTTCCAGGAGGTTTTATACCGAGCGAGGACCAAGGCACAATATATGCCATTATTCAGACTCCTCCAGGATCAACATTGGAACAGACCAATAAGCTTTCCAGAGAGCTCCAAAAGATCTGTCAAGGGGTAGATGGGGTAGAATCTGTCTCATCACTGGCGGGTTATGAAATCATGACGGAAGGCCGTGGATCGAATGCCGGAACCTGTCTTATCAACCTCAAAACCTGGGGTGAACGTGAACACTCCGTTAAAGAGATCATGGAAGAACTTGAAGAAAAATCAAAAAATCTAGGTGCAACGGTTGAATTCTTCGAACCTCCCGCTGTTCCCGGGTTTGGTTCTTCAGGAGGTTTCTCCATGCGCCTGCTGGACCTCAATAGGACCACCGATTACCAAGATTTCGATAAAGTAAATAAAGCATTTATCGCTAATCTAAAGAAACGTAAGGAACTCACCGGAGTCTTTACATTCTTTGCCGCCAATTACCCACAATACGAATTGGTATTTGACAATAACGCCGCCATGCAAAAAGGCGTTTCCATTGGTAAAGCCATGGACAACCTCAATATCCTTATCGGTAGTACCTATGAGCAGGGTTTTATCCGTTTCGGTCAGTTCTTCAAAGTCTATGTACAATCTTCACCAGAATTTAGAAGGCTACCTTCCGATATCATGAACCTTTACGTCAAAAACGATCATGACCAAATGGTTCCTTATTCGGCCTTTATGACCTTAAAAAAAACACAGGGACCAAACGAAATTACGCGCTACAACATGTACAATTCGGCCGCCATCCGTGGACTTCCGGCAAATGGGTATACAACGGCTGACGCTATTCAGGCAATCAACGAAACTGCACTTCAAACATTACCACATGGCTATAAAGTTGCCTGGGAGGGCTTGTCCTATGATGAGGCCCAACGTGGAAACGAAGCCGTTTATGTCTTTTTAGTCGTCTTAGTCTTCGTATATCTTGTACTTGCTGCACAGTACGAAAGCTTTATCATTCCGTTTGCGGTATTGTTGTCGCTACCAGTTGGTGTATTTGGATCATTCTTCCTATTAAAAGCTATGGGACTGGAAAATGACATCTATGCACAGGTCGGACTGATCATGATTATTGGTTTATTGGGTAAAAATGCGGTGCTTATCGTAGAATTTGCCGTGAAAAGGCGCCAAGCTGGCGATAGCATATTAGAAGCAGCTATTGAGGGCTCACGAGCACGTTTCAGACCTATCCTCATGACCTCATTTGCATTTATCGCTGGACTTGTACCACTTGTCTTTGCCAGTGGTGCCGGAGCTATCGGTAACCATACCATAGGTGCCTCAGCGCTGGGAGGTATGCTCGTCGGAACTATCTTTGGCGTTATTGTCATTCCCGGACTCTACTACATTTTTGCAAAATTGGCTGACGGAAGAAAAATGATCCAAGCCGAAGACGAATCACCATTAAGCGAAGACATGATACATTATGAATAAGAACAGATTATATCACTATACAGGTTTCGCATTTTTCTTGCTTAGTCTTGCAGCCTGCAAACCACTGGAAATAAAACAACGTGCCGAAAATAGAACCGTTCCCGGAAACTATGGGGATGCTGACAGCGACACCGTGAATACAGGAAAAATCAAATGGAACAGCTATTTCAGCGATCCCAATCTACAAGGACTGATCGGTCAGGCACTAGCAAACAACCAGGAGCTACATATTATGCTTCAGGAAATTGAAATAGCCAAAAATGAGGTAAGCGCCAAAAAAGGTGAATATCTACCTTCCGTAGGTGTAAAAGTTGGTGCGGGGGTCGACAAAGTAAGTCGCTACACAAACATTGGAGCGATGGAAAAGAATACAGAAATCGAACCCGGACGCGAAATGCCTGAACCGCTATTTGATTTTGGAGTTGGTGTACAGGCACAATGGGAAACAGATATCTGGGGTAAACTCCACAATGCGACTAAAGCGCAGCTGCAACGGTATTTTGCCAGCGTGGAAGGCAAAAACTTTATGGTAACTCACCTAATATCCGAAATTGCAGATTCTTATTATGAACTCCTGGCACTGGACAACGAACTTCTGGTTATCAATGAGAATGTAAAGATTCAAAACGACGCCCTTGTCGTCGTGAATGACCTGAAGAAAAATGCGCGATCCAATAAATTAGCGGTCAAAAGATTCGAAGCCCAGATATTGAAAACCCAAGGTATGCAATATGATATCAAGCAGAAGATCACAGAAACAGAAAATAGAATAAACTACCTTGTTGGAAGATTCCCGCAGCCGGTTCAAAGAGACCAAGCCTCTTTTGACAAGCTTGTTCCTCAAACCGTCTACACAGGTATTCCTTCGGAGCTATTAGAAAACAGACCCGATATTAAGCAGGCGGAGTATGAACTTGCAGCTTCCAAACTGGATATAAAATCGGCTAAAGCCCGCTTTTACCCATCCTTGGATATTGCTGCTGGTGTAGGGTTTCAGGCCTTTGATCCAACTTATCTCGTTAAGCCGGAATCATTTCTGGCTTCGCTCGTTGGAGAACTTACTGCGCCCCTGATTAACAAACGAGCGATCAAGGCGGCTTACTATAATGCCAATGCACGACAGGTTCAGGCTGTTTACCATTATGAACAGACCATATTGGCTGCATATATTGAAGTTGCAAACCAGCTCTCCAAAATTAAAAATCTGGAGAATGGCCTACAAATTAAGACCAAGGAAGTCGATGCATTAAATGAGTCTATCGGTATTTCCAACGACCTCTTTAAATACGCTCGCGCAGATTATATGGAAGTTCTGCTAACGCAACGCGATGCCCTGGAATCTAAATTTGAGCTCGTTGAGAAGAAGGTCAACCAACTCAAAGCAAGCGTAGCGATATACAGATCCCTAGGAGGCGGATGGGATCATTAATAGCGCACTTTTAATTTTAGTTTTTATATGTTGGGGACTTATCATGTGATAAGTCCCTTTTTATTTTAACAATACACTTACTCCACCACGATTTCTTTCATTTTCTCGTTTCCATAATATGTCGGGAAATACATTAATTCAGCCTTCGCGGGGTTGACAGTATAAGTCCCGGTATAACGAGGTAAAAGTTCGATCTCAAAGGTATGTGTACCTTTCCCCAGTTTGTTGCAAAAAATGACGACACGATCTTTGAAATGCTCTCGGTGCGCCTCGATTCTATAGTATCCATTGGTTTTTGTTTCATAAGAACATCCCGCCGGTATCGGAACTTCAATCTGCACATACTCAGCTTCACCAGTTAATGTTACGCTTGCTTCAAGTTTTACAGGCTTCCCTTCCTTGAGTGCCGCTACCGTAGCACCATTGTCCTTAAATCGCGTTGCCACGGCAAAGCCCTTTTCTTTTTCTACAGCTGGATTGGGATTCCAAAAATTTTGATAAGCCGTCACAAAAGCCGGCCCCGTCCCTTCTTTCCTCACTTTAATCTGCTCATCCGACTTAAAGCTTTGCGTATACGGAAATGCAGTGACGCGTTTGCCATTGATGACCATTACCAGTGCCTGGAAAGATTCACCCTCTTTCAGTACATCAGGAAGAATACTTCGTATGATACGGGAAGATTCGTAGATATTATACCATTGGTTTTGCTGCCGCTGCGCGAAAAAGTAATTACGGATATTTTCTAAATCTGAATCATGACCACCAATTGATTTTAAGACACCATAAGCCAACAATGTATTCTCGGTATTGGTTTCCGTTGGGCGCATAAAAAATCCGCCTTTCTGATCTGTTGTAGTTCCAGAAGTCCAATAGAGCCCACCTAAGACAGCCTTTGACGCGTATTTAAGAACGGTATCTGCAGCATGTGAATCCTTAAGACCCAGTTTTGAAATCAACAGATATTTCAACAGTTTATCCTTGATGGTTTTACTTTTCAGTTTTGTGTCGATTTCGAAGAAATAATCTTTGTAATCAGCTTTAGGATCCAACCGGAGTAGATATATCAAGGAGCTAAACAAATTCTCCTTGGCCCCGTGAAGCTTATCTTTATCCAATAGAACATCCAGCGAAGCCAAGCTGCTTTTCAACATGGTCTTTTCACGTTCTGCATAAATCTCCGTATCGATCTCAACCTGGTAGCCGGCTTCTCGGGCATCCAACAGTACCCCGATCACATAGTTGCTGATCCAGGTCACAGTTTCACTTTTGTTCCACCAACCCCAGCCCTGATTGGAATTTTTGTTTTTCTGTAACTCCTTCAAAAGATCCTTTATCTTCTTATCCTCTGTAAAGGGTTTTCCGATCAATTTTGTCAGCTCTTTTTTAGAAAGTAACGCGCTCAATTTGGAAGCCATCTGTTCATTGCATAGAAATTTATAACGATCGATCGATTCAATTTCCCGTTGTAAAAATTCCAGCGAATTTGCTTCGGCATGCAAGGTGATTTCGCCTAGTGCTGGAGAAGTTTTTAGTAAATATTCTGCGGTACTGTTGAGTACTTTAAAATCTCCTTCATGTTGTTCAAGCCCCTTTTCAAAAATCGGAATGCTACGTTTTTCACCATCAAAATATCCATTTGACAATTCGATCGAATAAGCAAGTTGGACGCTGTCCCCCTGAGCGGCAATAACTGATATAGGATCCCGATAGGACTTCGCAATTTTCAACGTTGCCTCCTGCGTTGTCAGCCCATTGTTGATGGTACGCAAGAGCTGCAAGCTGTCGCTAAGATAATTAACAACCCTTCCCATGGCTGTAAACTGATCACTTCTGATGGCAAATCGGGGAGTCGCCAAATGTGCCGAAACAGCTTTAAAGGATTTGACATTTAGCTCTTTTATGTCGGCGAAATTTTTACTTCCTTTAGCGATAAAGAATGTTCGCCAATTGGTAATATCATCCGGATAGGTCGCTTCAAAATTAACTTTTCCCTGAGCATCGGTAGTTAGCTTTGGCTGCCAGAATGCATCATCGCGGAAGTTCACGCGCATCGTATTTCCAGATTCCAAATAGGGCATATCCACAGCACCTGTCGATGTCGCAGATGCTCCAGCTTTCATCTGAACCATCACCACGCCATTGGCGGCCCGCGCACCGTACAATCCCAGCATAGATTGATCTTTAATCACATTCAATGACGCGATAGTCGATGGATCAAGACTTGAAATATCACCTTCAAAAGGGACTCCGTCCACTAAAATCAATGGTTTTTCATTGGGGGCCGGACTAGCAGCGCCACGAATACGAATCCCTGCTACAGCCCCCTGCAGCATAGCTGTAGTCACCCCATCCATCCTAGCATTGATCGATTTCACTGCCGCAGTCAATGATTGCCTTTTTTGGACGCCATACCCCACAACAACCACTTCATCCAATTGATTTTCGCTTGGCTTTAATTCCACGAAATAATCTTTGCCACTGGAGAATTTGACCGTAGCGGTATTGTACCCTAAAGCAGCAATCTCAAGTACCGTATTTTTGTCATCGGAGAGCTCAAGTTCCACACTACCATCAAAGCTTGTGAAATATCGTTTTTTGGTATCCGGAACACTCACCTTAGCCCCAATTAATGGCGTATCCCCATCATAAACTAAGACCCTGGCGACCTTATTATTCTTTCTCTTCGTTCTAAAATCTTCCCGGTCTATTTTTAAGAGCTGCGGAACAATCTCTTGCCCATGGCTTATAGAATCCCGCAATGGATTTTCTACGGTACGCACAATAATTTCATCACGTACAAGTTTGTAAGCCAATCTTGCCGCTTGGGATGCATTGCTCCATTGAATAGAATCCAGCCGGAGATAATTCATCCCATTGGCTTTGAGTTTGATTGGCAAACTAAAAGAAGTTGAATCATCCTTTACAATATGCAAAGTAACATCGCCGACTGGAAGATCTCCAAAAGTTCGATGTCCACCGTAAAACAGTCGAAAATACATTCTCTCCTCGACATTCGTCGGTTCAATAAAGATCAATGTAGGCCGGATGCCTTTCTGTGCAACATCATTGCCCAAAGTTAAATTCAATTTAAAAATAGCCTCATTTTTTCCTTTCTTCACCGTAGCAAATTGTGCCAATCCCGTGCTATTTTGCATGATCTCTTTGAAAGTACGTTCTACGTTTGCCTTGATATCCTCCAATGACCATACCTTCTCCTGAAAATCTAAATTTGGCTTGAAATCATACAGATCAATCCGCAAAGGATTGCCATCCCAGCTTTTTTGCTTTTGATAATTTTTATAGATGCTATATTGATAGCCCCCCTCAATTTCAAAACGTCCAATTTTCGCTGTATCAACCATGAGCGTACCTATTTTGGACACACCATTATACATTTCTGTCCTTGGAAATGGTCCTACCATCAGTGGCACAGGAACCTGTGTACGCAACCGACTATCGTAAACGGTTTTTCTTACAGGATTGAGGTAATAGAGATCTCCAGCTGTCTGGATATATGCTGGCCTCTCAATCAACACATTATTATTGGGTAATTGCCAGGCTCCAAAATTGTTGGTTACTGTAATCAACTGGCGCTTCAATTCAGTCAATTCGTTTTCGTAGAACTTGCCACGTTGTTCTTTAGGTAATTGGTAAACCAAAATCTGGCCTTTACTGAATGCTTTTTCGGGGTAGGTAAAACCAATCGTATCCTGTGAGGCATTAAAGGAAACAATGATCTTTTTTCCCTTTTCAATATAAAAGCCACTTACACGAATGTCGCGATCCTTGGTCCTAAATCTAAAATCATGCTGACCCGGAGCAACTTCAAAAATACTGCTGTTGTTTTGCTGCTCTTGCTTAGCATAAGTCAGCACGCCGTCTATCCATACCAAATGTATCCCCTGAACCACACCATTCACAACGACATAAGGGGAAATCTGGCTCTTGACAGCATCTAAAGGAAGAGACTCCTGATAATAATCTTTGGGATATAAAAACCGATAAAAAGCCATCGTATCCAACTGCATGTCTCTAGACCATTTTGCCCAATTTTGAAGAGCTCCCTGATGTGCCTTCTCATCATCATCCAAACTAAAATTAAGATTTTGTGAGACTCTTGCCCTTCGCATCAGACCACCCATAGTAATATTTGGAGCGGTTGCTGACCTAAATTTTGAGGTAAAACCATAGGCCGTAATATCAACATCCTTCAAAGGTTTACCATTCTTATCCGTAACCGAAAGTTCCACGTCAGCCTTCTGCCCCGGATAAACTGTCGTCGCCGTGTTGACTGCCAAATTTAAATTCTTCTCCACATAGGGTAATTCTTCCTGGATAACTTTTGATTTTCCTCCAAAAAGATAGGTGATTTCCATGCTATACCCGTCTTTTCCACGGGCTAAAAATTTACTATTTAACGTGGTATGATAACCCGAAGCAATCGTACGACCAGCACGATGGACACGATACCAAAATGGAATCATAGCGGGATTATTGACATGCAATATCACCGAATCCGCAGTTCGATAAAACCGATAATTCAGTTGTGCCTGTTCTTGATCCTCTAAATATACACTTTTACTCAATCCATTCGACTTGACAACAATTTCTTCAGCCTGCCAGGGTATAGAAACCAAATTAGGTAAACTCAAATTTTCAGTCTTCAGCATTTCGCGATGTTCACCTAATATCATTAGCTGAGCAGTTGTTGGCATCGCAACACCTTTTTCAAAATACTTCAGCTCTGCATGCCCGTCTTTTACAGCAATACGAATTTCTTTTTCGCTGTTGAGTATATTGAGGTCGAGACTTCGTTCAATTCTTTCATTATCTGAACTTAGATAAGTGCCAATGGCCCGAAATGTAAGACCAATGTCAGCCGGAAAAATTGAATCGGGTAATACAATTTCCTTTTCCGCCACATCTGCGAGCGAAACGCTCGTTTGCCATAAAGTATCTGGAATAAAATTAACCTTATTGGCTTTTACATCAAGCGTATAAAGTGGACTTGTCACAACACGCAAATCTACTTTCCCATCATATATGGGCATTTCATTTTCATTTAAAGCTTTTAGTTTCAGTCGCACACTGTCTCCTTTAGCATATTTCGTCTTTTCGGACGTCATATTAAAACTTAGGCTTTTTAACTCATAATCTTCATATCGTAAAGACTGTTGATGCAAGACGGCTTTGGTTTTTGTAGATTCCAAAGAGATCCCATAATCTTTATCAAGGATAAGGCCAAGCCCCTTCAAATTAAATTCAAAGGTGTACATTCCCGGACGATAGGGAGCAAGTCGGGTCAAAACGGTATCTTTGGCATACCCATATCCACCTGTCAGACGTACGGCAATAGAATCACGGTAAGGTTTCCATTTTTCTTCCTCAAGATAAGCTTTAAATTTAACCTGCTCATTTGGCTTATACATTGGCTTGTTAAAAACCATAAAGCTTTCTGTCTGTTTAGTTTCCTGTTTATGAAAGAACCTCTTAATCTTAAACTTTGTTCTAAGCAAGCTATTTTTGATCCCTTTCCATAATGGAACCCTGTCTTTGTAAGGCCAACTCCGCTCTACACTCAGGTAATGATAGACACCCTTATGTTCAATACTGACAATATCGTCATTATTTGCATTGGCAACTTTATAGTAATGAAACTTCTTATCAAATGACATGCGACGTCCCTTCACTTTTACTTGTGCATCTTTTATAATCGTTCCCAGCGAATCGTATAGACAAATCGCAAAAATTTCTGCCGGAATAATCTTGACATATAGGTTATCACTAATCAATTCCTGATAAATGAGATCAGCTCCACTGGCGCGGACCTGGACATAATTACCAGGAGGTAAAGTCGGCTGTGGACTTCCGGTCTTATACTTGAGAAAAAAATCGCTGAGCATAGTTTCATCGAATTTCTTCTCTCCCAAGTGAATTTTTCTTAAAACTTCTGGGCTCAGTTTATAAATATAATAGTCAGAAGATCCACGCGGACTATTGAATAAGGTCGATTGCCCACAAAGGACCACAGAATACAGAACAGCTAAAAAGCAGACAACAATTGATTTCCATTTCATGTTTAAGATACTGGCTAAATTCTTTTAAAAATAGATAAATTTACCTAAAGCCAAGTACTAGATTTTTCCATCCGGCACTTCAACTTTCGTGCAGGGATGCGAAGAATATCAAAATTCCATAAACGGAGAAAAAAAAATTACAATTTCAACCTACCTTTGATTGAATCTACAACTTCAGTGTCCGAGGGAAAGTCACCAGCTCCCGAACCGGCGGAACGATTCACCAAAGGCGGCTCCTCACCATATAGAGTATCGCGGGCAATGACTACCTTCTTGTCGAGATCTACATAGCTAATGATATAATTGCGCTGATAAGCTTTATCTTTTTGACCGACCTTATTGACGTACTCTCCTTTTTCCTGCATGTCCATCGCTATCATAACAATGCCTTTGACAGCATCACCGGGATAATTATCTACTGTTCCCAATGCCTCGTTCCATTTTTCCTTATAAGTTATTCCCAAATCACCGGCACCGCCATTTTCAAGAATTAGACAGCTCTTCCCCCAGTCTACTGTGGACAATTGTACTGGATATTTATAAATAGCGGTATGATCGCCAAAACCTGCTAAAATTCGGGAAGATAATTGTTCTGTTTTTTCCTGATCCGCCTCCATATTTCCCAGAAGACGGTAAGCCCATATACCGATACCAAGTACTGCAACCAATACCAGGCCTACAAAAGTGAATATTGCTTTCTTATTTCCCATCGTTCAATTTTATTTAATTAATTACCAATCAAATATACTTAGTCTATATGCTCATTTTCACCCTTTTTACAATTCGCTTGACCTGCTTTATTATTTGCTGCGCTTGCGTAAATAAACGTTATAAAAAAACAAATACTCGAACCTTTGCAGTCCAAGTTTTCAACAACATGAGATAATAAGAGCTGCCACTATTTTATTTTTATCATAATTCGATAATTCATACTGACACATAGCTGTCACCTTGTGATTATATCTTTGTTTAACCTTAGTAGGAAAAGAAAAATATTAAACGAAAAAACAATTCCAGTGCGAAGGCTATTAGTAGGATAACTAATCGAATTTTAAATTATTACAGTAAAAAACATGGAAACATTACCACAATTAAAAGAAGAATTAGCGAATGAATATCAAATTACAAAAAACTTTATCGCACTTTTTCCTGAAGGCAAGAATGAATATGTCCCACATGAAAAAAGCATGAAAATGATGCGTCTGGCAACCCACTTAGTCGAAGTTTTCGAATGGCCAAGTACCATTTTAAAGACTTCAGAACTTGACTTTGCCAAAAGTGCTTATGTGCCAACAAGTCTATTGACCCGGGATGATCTCTTAAAAAAATTAGACGAAGATTACGAAGCCGGAAAAAAGGCTTTAGAAACAGCTAAGGAGGAAGACTTAATTCCAAGCTGGACCATTAAAAATGACGGCCATGAACTGGCAAGCTGGAGCAAATACGGTGCTATTCGTCACTCATTAAACCAGATTACACATCACAGGGCACAATTAGGTGTTTACTATAGACTCAATGATATTCCCCTTCCAGCAAGTTATGGCCCCTCTGCCGATTCACTGAATTTCTAAAAAGCTAGCTGCTGGAATGAACATACGACATCTAGATGTCGTATGTTCATTCTACGCCGGACAATAGGTATGTGCGACAACACCACCTGGAAAAACCTGCGCGTGAATAAGCTTTAGTTCACAGGGTTTGGAAAGACCGTCAAAGATGGGCAGCCCAGTACCCAATGCAATTGGATGTGTGATCAAATGATACTCGTCAATTAATCCGGTTTCAATTAAACTTCGCATAAATTCAGCTCCGCCATGCGCCAATATTGGCTTCCCAGATTCTGCTTTTAGTGCTTTAATTCCTTCAATGAGACCTGCATCAAAAACCCGGGCATTCATCCAAGAGGAATTCGCAGGAAGCTTTGTATTGTCTGCGAAATCTTTTGTTTTGGGATGATAGCCCTCTTTTGTAAAGACAGCTTTAGGGATTTCATTCATTGCTGCCGCAAAAGGATTTGTCGAAGCAGGCCAATATGAAGCCATTACTTCAAAGGTCTTTCGACCCATTAGATGAATGCCGGCAGATTCACAAATATTTAAAACCCATGCGCTAGAATGATCGTCGCCACTTTTAAACATCCAATCAAGTTCACCGTGGATGCCCGCAACAAATCCATCGATGGAAATAGACATTTTCATTATTAATTTCCGCATAACAAAAACTTTAGTTTTTAATAAAACAAATCCAATTTAAAATTGGGTTACTGTCTCTCAAAATTAAACCATTTCATTCGACGTACAGCGGGGACAAACCGTCAATATAGAAGGGCAATTACGACAGCCCTTTTTTCTGCCCCTTACCCTCCTCAAGGGTAAGCATAAAATCTAAATAGTGCTTTTTCTTCGCGAAATGCTGATCATCCAATAACTTTTTATAGACCGAGATGGCATTAAAAAGAATTTGAAGATTATCCTCATTATAACGATCTACATTAAAATAGATTAATTCCTTATTGATATATGTGTCCAATGACGTAAGCAACGTATCATCCAATTCGTCTTTGCTTCCAGGAAGTGCCATAAGTGTTGCCAGTTTCTTTTTTAACTCCCCTTCCATGGGTTTGACGTCTCGCAACCTAGCCTCAATATCTGCGAAAGGCAAAGTCTGAAATATAAACCGGGTGTTCTCCGTCATGTCAGCATAAAGTTTTTGTGCCTCTTCATAATTTTTATCGAAAAAAGCAAAATCATAATATCTCCGTTCAAACTCTTCACACATCCCCTGGTTATCCGCTAAGCGTGCAAAATAAGAGTGGATCTGTTGGTTATAGAGGGTAATTTTATGCTCCGTAGCTACAATATTGTTTTCAATTTTCCCCAGTAATTCGAAGGCATCCGCAGCACGATATTTTATACCATCGTAGTCAAACGACTTTAACTTTAATTCGCCTTTGCCGATTGCTTCAACGACATATTTATCATTTTTCAGGCTATTAAGTTCATATAATGCGTCAACTCTACTATCGGCAAATAATTCATCAAAAGTCGGCTTTGACTGTTCCTGAAAAATTGGCGTTTCACCTTTTCGCACAGGATGATTGTAGTCATAGAAATCATTGAATCTTTGATCAACAGCATACTTGTTCATCCGATTTTCAAAATCCGCACTGAAAGATGCTATTTCTAACAGCGAAGGAGGATGTTGATACTGTACCTGCGCAAACAACTTGTCCGAAATCTGGTTTGTTACCGCAGCACGATTAGCTAGCAATTCAATAGCAGGTGCGTTGTTGATTTCTTTCTTGACAATATTAAGCTGCTGTAATGCCTTTACCCGATCTTCATCCGACGGATGAGACGACCATTGATCTTCAAGATTTAATTTCGATTTATCATATTTTTTTAAAGTCGCTAATTCGATCTGGGGAAAGCCATTTCGCACTTGATATCTTTTGCGTTCCGCAAACAGGAGCATGACATAGCGATGCTCGGGATAAATATTGCGACTGCGGATATTTTCAGAAAATTTGCTATCATAGAAGGTAAGCACATTATTTAGTGCATGATTTGCAAAACTCAAGCGCAGCAGCGAATCAGCCAAAGCCTGAGAACCGGCAACATGTGCCGCAATCTCATCCGCATGAAATTCCATCTCTCTCGATAATGCCAAATAATTGAGATTTACATATTCGTAAAGATGCTTCAAAATATGCTGAATCTGTTGGATAATAAACACTGATATGCCAATAAAAATCGCAGTGTACCCACTGATGTTGCCCCATTTATCAAACATATTATCCAGCGATTCATTCTTATACAGCATATTGTAGATAATCTGATTAACATGGTAAACATAGCTACCCACTTTCATGCTCTTTTGTGAGAAGTGTCCAAACTCGTGTGCAAGAATAGCCTTTAATTCCTGTTGAGTAACTGCATTCACCAGCCCCACACCAATCTGAAGATTTTTCTTAATGGGTAAAAACATACTCCAAAAACTAGAGTCATAGAATACAGATGCATTGACCTCATGCGATAGAAAAACTTTCTTTGGAAAGCTGGTATCAACTTCTTTTACGACCTCATGAATAAGTGCGAATAATTGTGGTTCGTCGCGCTCATATATCTGCGTAAGATGTCCCGTATCAACTTTTGTTGACGCAAAAACAAATTTTAATAAAAAGAACAGTATAGTCAGACCTGTAGCGAGTAAGCCCAAACATAAAATTGCAGTGTAAAACATGGGCTTGGCGGTGAAAATCATTATTCCAAGTATGGTAAAACCAACAGTAATACCTATTGCCAAGAGCAGTAGAATAACGTAAGTAATCGCAAACACAACAATAGATAAAATTGTTTTACGCGCGTGTTTCCTAAAGTTTGTAGATACTTGTACCTTCATAAATTGTTTATAAAGCAAGGATAATTGACTATATAAATCTAAAAAATAAAATCCACTTGCCTATAAGTTTACAGCAAACCAACTTTGCAAACTTATCCGATAAAATACCAATCAATGCATTATGCCGCAAACCCACGTACATCTTAAATTGCTAATAACCTTTTTGTAAAGAAACCTCATTGAGCAAAGGTCGCCCGTCAACCATTCTTCGATAGTTATCCACCACTTGTAAGACGGAAGAGCCAATATTTGTCCTACTCGCAACATGTGGAGTTATCACAATGGATGGGCAATCCCAAAAGGGATGATCTTGCGGTAATGGTTCTTGATGAAATACATCCAGATATGCTTCGGCAATTTTCTTTCCATCAATTGCATCCAACAAATCACTTTCCACGAGATGTTCCCCTCGACCAACGTTCACGAGTACAGTTTCTTTTGGGCACAAATTGAACAAATCACAACTTAGAATTCCCTTTGTTGCATCAGTCAATGGTAGGATATTAACCATAAAATCCGTGTCTTCAAGGGCAGAACGAAGTCTTTTCATTCCAGTAAACGAATTCACTCCCTTAAGATTTTTAGGTGAATTAGCCCACCCATTTACGTTGAATCCCAATTGGACCAACCTTTCAGCCACATAACCACCAATTTCGCCTAATCCTAAGATAGTAACCCTGGTTTCACCAATTGATTTGTATAGCAAGGGCTGCCAATGTTTCTTTTCTTTTTCGTTTATATAAGCCGAAAACTTCTTCATCGAATGCATCAAGCAAGTCAAAACATGTTCAAACATATCGCTTTTCAACATGGGATCGATAATCCTACAAATGCGGAGATGGGATGAAATACTTTTGGGAAAAAGGTGATCTATTCCGGCGCCCCCAGACTGGATAACTTTTAAGTTTGGAAAATGAGTGTAATAATCTGCTTCAGGTTTCCAGCAAAGCGCAAATTCGACCGCATCATAATTTTCAATCTCAGGGAAGATCTCAACCTTTATTTCAGGTAAATATTTATTGATTTCTACCTTCCACTCCTCGGCCCTGGCCCTATTCAGTATTAATGCTATACTCATGTTTTGTTGGTTTACACGAAAATAACATTTTATGCCGATCTATCGTTTGCTTTCTTGGGGATTCTTAGTCTTACGTTTTCAAAAAATTTTGAGATGATTTCCTTTATTTAGACAAAACAGTGGGCTAGCTGTCTGCCCAAATTAGCTGAAACAATCGATTCTATTAAAAAACAAAGTTTAGAATCTATTTTAATCGTAAATTGGTGGAGGACATCCATAAACACAGATTCAGATGGCACTCAAAAACCGAATTATCCTAATAAGCCTAATCATTTTTAAATTCATCATGCAATACCAGTTGATTAGCCCAACCTACGAATTGCAGCGCGATGAATTCTTACATATAGATCAAGCAAACCATTTAGCTTGGGGCTACCTTTCCGTACCACCATTAACATCGTGGATTTCCTATCTCATCAAAATACTGGGCAATTCTGTCTTTTGGATCAAGTTTTTCCCGGCACTTTTCGGAGCCTTAACGATTCTTATCGTTTGGAAAACAATAGAATCGCTGAAAGGAAATTTATTTGCACAGTTCTTTGGAAGCTGTTGTATTATGTTTTCTGTACTATTCCGTTTGAATGGTTTATATCAACCTAATTCATTTGATGTCTTATGTTGGACCTCCATATATTACTGTATAATAAAATATTTAAACAACAGACAATCCAAGTGGTTATTTTATATGGCTATTGTTTTTGCGCTTGGATTTCTAAATAAATATAACATCGTATTTCTGATCTTGGGTTTGATCCCCGCAGTCGCATTGGTTCCGGAGCGAAAAATATTTACAGAAAAAAAGCTATATTACGGAATACTCATCGCCATACTAATTATCCTTCCCAATATAATATGGCAATACAAAAATAACTTTCCTGTATTTGTTCATTTCAAGGAACTTCAAGATACGCAACTTGTCCATGTTAACCGATGGAGCTTCATACGTTCTCAATTTTTGTTTTTTTTCGGGACCTTTCCCGTCCTCATTTTTGGATTATATGCACTGCTGAAACATCCTGCATTTAAAACATATCGTCTGTTCTTCTACTCATTCTTTATCACCCTTGGAATCTTCTTATTTCTAAGAGCGAAAGATTATTATGCAATAGGTCTTTACCCTATATATTTTGCTTTTGGCGCAGTTTATATTTCATCACTTTTGGAAAATAAAACCGGTCAGATTTTAAAACCTATTTTGATCGCTTTAACTGCGATCCTATTTCTTCCGGTCTATAATATTGCATTTCCCAATAGAAATCCGGCATATTTTGTGAACCATCCCGATAAATACAGAAAGTATGGTATGTTGACCTGGGAGGATGGTAAAGAGCATCCGCTCCCGCAAGATTTTGCGGATATGTTGGGATGGCAAGAACTTGCACGCAAAGTCGATAGTCTCTATGACCAAATACCTAGATCGGAAAATACGCTGGTACTTTGCGACAATTATGGGCAGGCCGGCGCCATAAACTACTATTCCAAACGCGGAATTAAGGCTGTTTCATTCAATGCTGACTACATCAATTGGTTTGATTTGAATAAACCATACCGCAATGTTATTCGAATTAAAGATCGCTGGGAACGAGAAAGAGAACTAGCAATAACAAGTCCTTTCTTCGGCAAATCAATATTGGCCGACTCCATTACAAATAGCTACGCCAGGGAATATGGCACAGTAATCTTCACTTTTATTCATGCAAAAATCAATATCAATGAACGTATCTCCAAAGAGATCGCATCAGAAAAAACAGCGAAGAAACTTCCTTTGTAAATAAATCATTTTTTAAGCGATTAAGCTAATTCCAGTCTATTTTTTTATTAAAAAAATAGTATATTTAATTCAATAGCCAAAGGCTTCCAGCGCAAATGATACTTATCGTATATCTTCTGGTATCATAACTACGCCATGGAGCTTAACACCAAATTAACAGGATAATTATGCGCTTTTTGAATTTCTTGAAAGGACAAAGTAATTTGAGACAGATTGACGTTAGTGAAGACGATGATTTTGTAGATTTACAGTTGACCGTCACAAAATACTGGAAAGATGACGACGAACATCATATTGTCCAAGCTAAGGGGCTTTGGGGTAGAGAGATAGTTGGTTTGTCAATCGCCTTTCGTCCCGACATGAAATTGGGCATTGTCGATACCGAAGTCGATAAACAAAGGTTTTATCGCGAAGGGATCAATTTCTATTCGATTGGCAAATTAAGTGACAATTTTACCAAAGCCTTAAATAGCCTCTTTAAAATTGATGGTACATCCTTTAAAATGCACGATAATATTGGATCGACCGCCTTTATCGTCAGTGGGCACCCGGAATATTTTGATGAAGAATATATTAAAGCTAAAGTTTTCTTTGACGACGGAAATGAAAAACATCATTACGCGGAATGGTATGTCAACATCGATTTAAAACACAATATTCTCGAACTTCGAGAAAAAGACCCCGGATATAGAAAAAACATCATTAGTATCTTGACAAATGTTTAAATTTGAGCGTGAATCCCTCAGCCTCAAAAAAAATAATACCATCCCATTAAATTCATTTCCTAATGAGTTTAATTCGGGAATGGCTATAAAAAGGAATGCTGTCAGAAATTTAGAGTTAGCTAAGATAAGTCAGGCACATCGTGATGATTTCTACTTGTTTTTTATTCTTGAAGAGGGAAATGGAATATTTGAAGTAGATTTTCAGCGCTATCAATTAGGCTCCTCCGCCGTAATGATCATCCAGCCTTACCAAGTACATCGGGGTTTAGCTATGGATTACAGCGCTTTTAGTGTCTTAATGATCAGTGTAGAAAACCTAAACTCAGACTACGTAAACGCGCTAAAGGATATTACGACGATTGCTCCCATCGAAATCGATCAGGATACAATGGCGGTCTTATCCCAGACTGTAGACACCTGTTTAAAAATCAACGAAAGAAGACATGAAAAACTATATACTGCACTAATGAAAGATAGCTGCAATACCATCGCGGCACTTATTATCTCGCAGTATTTAATCCAATCAGCTAAAAGTGATGCACAGTCTAGATTCGAACTGATCAGCAAACAGTTCAGTTCACTGTTAGATAAAGATTTTATTGACATTAAACAGCCTAGAGTATATGCAGAGAAAATGAAAATATCAACGGCCTATCTCAATGAATGTCTCAAAAAAACAACCGGAAAACCCGTTACTTATCATATTCAGCAACGCGTTGTATTAGAAGCAAAACGTTTGCTCTACCATTCAAATAAATCTGTAAAAGAAATTGCAGTAGAGCTAGGTTATGACGACTATCCATATTTTTCACGTCTATTTTCAAAAGTAACCGGTATGACAGCTCTTACCTTTCGAAATAGGAACCTTGAATAGTCCAATATTTACCACTTTTTATCTCTTTTAAACTAGAGCGAATTGGTATTTCTTTGTGTTAGAAAGCTTGGTTCAGCCCGTCGTTAGCGACAACTCGAACAGCGTCTTTAATGATTATCTAAATCCGACAGAAAGGAGATTGTAGTCCATTAAATATCAAGAAGAACACCACAAATAAAAGAGAAAAGGAATGAGATATTTTATCGCAGAGCCCGTCGGGCATATCAAAAACGATTTATTTTTTGAAGTCGCAAATTTTCTTTGGGACAGTGGAAATGAAGTTGCTTTAGGAAAAAACAGGATATGCGACTGTGAAAAAATGCAACATGATGACTACGATTACACCATTTCATTAGTCCCTAATAACGAAACTGTTGAATCCTTATTTAAAACACACTACACCATCCTAGGCAAATATTTTGACAAAATTAATAACAGCAATCCGATGCTAATATTAGCAAATACCGGCATTTATACGAATGCCCTTCCCTATCCCCATAAGATTTACAGTTTTGAAAAATTGGACAAACAGGCGTTAGCCAGCTTTTTTGACTGGTGCAAAAAATTCAATTTGTTTGTTAGGAGAAGATAAACAAGTTCAACCACTAAATATCAGAATATGCAGTGGGATATAACAGTACTTTTATACTTTTGGAAACGTTATTCTGATATTGCGGTAAATCCTGCATTGGTTTGTATAAAGGTCCAAAATCTTTCCAATGTATATTCCGATCTTCCATGTTCTCAAATGCCGTCAGATACATCAGGTTGGGCATTGTGCTACCAGCAATCACCTGTCCATAAAAAACAGCATTAAAATTCAGTTTTTTGAAAATATCGATCTCTCCATTGTTAAACATCGCTATCTTATTTGCAGAAAGCTGCTCGGTTGCGGCCTCATAACTGCGTAGTTCATAAATGCGTTTATTTTTTTCAGCAGATAATTTAGGAAGCGCCGATTTGGGCATTCCTTCAAATGCTTTCATCCATATTGTCTCCAACCTTTTGAAAGGAGGATTACTATAACCTGCCTCGATATAAGCCTTTCCAGCCTCCAGGTATTTTTGATCTTTGGCAAGCCGCTGATCCAAATTAACCAGCAAACTGAAGTCTGCAGCACTGATGAACACATAAACCAATCTATCTTGATCAGTAGCATTTTCTAAGGGCTTAAATACCCCGACCTCTTTAAATCCCAATTGATGCAATGCCGGCAAATACGCCGATTCAAGATACTGATCAATGACTTTCTCCTGCTCATCGTTCTCATAATGATATACTTTCAATTGAAAATACGCTTGTTTCGATTTCTCAAAAGCGAACAGGCAATTTCCTGCCATGATAAATAATAGCGGCAATATGAAATGCCAATTGGGAATAAAAATGTATTTTTTCATTAGAATTCAGGACAACATTGGATAATTAAAAAATAAAGATAATACTATTTTTGAAAGTTCAAAATTAGACTAACCCAGCAAATTAACTCCCTTTTTCATCTTTATATATCGAAAATACGGGTTTATACTTATTAGAATCGGTATTTTAACCTTATTCTCGCAATAGCTTTTTATTTAATTTAGCTCCACCTTTTTTAAAGCTGCAACATGTCAAACAAAACAATACTTATGTTGGACGATGATAAACATGTCCTTGAAATATGTACTATAATCCTCGAAACAAATGGCTATAATATGGCGGTCTCTGAAACGTCTCATGATATTATCGAAAAAGTAGAAGAGGTACATCCTGATTTAATTTTGATGGACAACTGGATACCCAAAATAGGCGGTGTAGAAGCCACACGATTGCTCAAAAATCATCCCTTATATTGCAATATCCCTGTCATCTATCTATCCGCTAATACCGATATCGAAACACTAGCCCAGCAAGCTGGAGCAGACAGCTATCTCGCCAAGCCCTTTGATTTAGAAGACTTAGAAAATAGAATAGCCGAACTACTGTAGTTCTAATCTTATAATTCAGCACTTTTACATATTTTAGCACCAATACGGAAATGCTACTCGTGAAACTTATATTTTGATGTCCTAATTGCGCATAAGGCCACATTGAAACGAATAGGATCATGTGTTGCTTTAATACAATTGCGGCTAGCTCAATTGCAGGCATATATAGTCGTAGTTGTCGCGCCATAATCATCGGGAATCAGCAATTGAGAAGGAATGCTATACCACATTTGAAGTATAAATAATAATACATACTTTCGCGTTATAGTATTAGAAATAATCATTAAGACAGCATTAATTACGTTATGTCAGAGCGCGTTTTAGCATTTCAATCAGGTTCATTCCATATCCGTCAGCTTGCAGAGAACGAATCTCCACTTTACAAAGCGATGCGTATCGAGTCAATTCAAACCGAACCTACACTTTTTAGACGGAGCACTCCTCCTGAAATAGAACTATCTGACTTGGATTGGGCAGAACGCATAAGATACCCACGCATTGTTTTTGGTCTTTTCGAAAATGAAAAAATGATTGGGATAACCAGCATGCTGCTGTTGAATAAAGAAGAGGCCTACTTTGGTCAGTCCTTCATACAGCCGCTGTACAGAAAATTAGGTCTATCGAGTCTTTTGTATAAAATAAGAATGGCGTGGGCCACCGAGAATCAATTAAGAAAACTGACGATAAGCCATCGTGAAATAAATATGATTTCGAAAGCCGCTATCCAAAAAGCCGGTTTTCATTATAGTCATAAAGAACTTGTGCAATGGCTCGACGGAACAACTGGCTACTCCATGTATTATAGTTTATTCCTATAGTCAGTAAGGCTAACTAACTTGACTGTTGATCAATCCCGGCAAACCAAGATAGGGTAAAAATAACAGCTTTTCCATCTTGAATGCGTATATTGAATCGTAGTCATTTTATTGGCTTTCGAGACTTTCCATAAACGCAATAATATCTTTCATTTCCTTTTCACTCAGATGCAAATTTTCATCTGACAATGTCTGATTGGATAATTTGATCCCCAATCCTGCCCCACCCCCATCATTATAAAATTCCATGACCTCATCCAACGTCCGATAGATCCCATTGTGCATATAGGGAGCAGTTTTCTTTACATTCCGGACAGAAGGTATTTTAAAAGCATATTTATAAGAATCAACACCAATGATATCATAGTAGCCTAAATCCGAATCCAGCACAGAATCTTTCATGGATTTTGGAACTCCTAGGACTTCGACTTCGCTCTGAATAAATTTGGGCGGTGTAACACCGTTGAATAAAGGCAGGAAATGACAGGTCGCACATTTTCCCTTGCCCATAAATAAATTAAACCCATTCACTTCCGATTTGGACAATGCGTTCTTATCCCCACGCATATAATCATCAAATCGGCTATTGATTTTGGTCAGGCCACGAATGTAAGAAGCAAGTGCATTGCTTACCTGCTCTGCTGAGATTGGGCCATCCACTGTATTGAATGCTTTATTAAATAATGACCGATAGATTTTATCCGAAGAAACATATTGAACGATATCAGTTACCGAGCCGTCCATTTCCTGCTTATTACCAATGACATCGTGTATCTGATCTTCCAGCGTCAACGAACGCATATCATAGAAGTAGTTGGACTGTAAGGCCGCATTGAGCAAAGTAGGCGTATTACGTTTGAGCAAACGTCCCGAACCATGAATGTCCACTTGCAAGTTCAACCCATCTGTAAATGCAAGGTCAGGATGATGGCATGAAGCGCAACTTCTCGTATGTGTTCCTGACAAAGCAACATCATAAAATAATTTTTCTCCCAATACGGCCTTTTCATTGCTGAAGTGAAATTTTGGTCCCGGGCTAAAGGCATCTACATTAAATGCATTCAGATCAAACATCGTATTGACGTCTTGCCGAAGCATTCGATTGTATCTGATTTTAGGGCCAGGCAGATTACGTTCCAACTGTGCTATCTCTGTACTGATGTTGTTGGCAAATTGGGTAATGAATTGCGCTCTATCGAACGATTCAAATTCCGCGTGTTGTTGCAAATATTTGATCGCCCCTTTAAGCATCAATGTTAGCGTTTCTTTTCTACCTTCATATTGCAAAAGAATTTGTTGTAGGCTGCCTAACGCCATAGAAGACTCGATCATACTATTTCGAGAAAGTGCATTATCAAATCCGGTAATCCCCAAAGATATAATCCGAAATACTTCAAGTTTCGAAGCATCCAAAATGCGCCAATCCTCCAATTGATGATCTTCAAAATAGGAAATCAAATAATCCGTATTGGTTATCAAATGTTCGATTTCACGAATTAGCTTTTGCCTATTGCTATTATCGTAAGTGGGATAGATAAGCTCTTCAATCACCTGCAATCCAATAGGCTCCACCCCTCTAGCCAAAGAGGGATCCAACAAATCCGCATTTTCAACTTCCTCCACCGGAGGTCCATTTAACCTTCTGGATAGATCTGCAGTAAAATACTCCGAAGCCCATTCAAACTTTTTAAAAAGTAGCCTTGTCGTCAAAAAGGCTCTTCTGAGACGTAGCGTATCCACCGTACCTTTCTGTACTTCGGCCTGCAGCGTATCCTTGATATATGTCTTAAAAGAAAGCATCTGACCCAGTACTTCTTTCTGAATCAGATGCTCTCGGGCATTGCCTTCTTTTTGTTTTGTATAAACAGGCTGCCCTGTAGTAAATCCGAGGGTAAATACTATTGCAACCAATAAGATAAAAACGACAACCTTTTTACACATAGTTCAATTTCCTATCTCTCGATATAAAAACCGACTATTTGAAAACGAGCGCATTTCTAAAGGGATTTGCTTTTTTATCCCTTTCAGCAAGAGGCTCTATTCCCCAGCGTTTTTCTATAAATGAAAGGATGCTCACTGTCTCATACAACGTATGATCCACTACACCACGCTTAGCAAATGGTCCAATGACAATTGCCGGGATTCGGCTACCAGGTCCCCAGCGGTCAACGACGGGTGGGTTAACATGGTCAAAAAAGCCACCAAATTCATCGTAGGTCAAAATCACTAACGCATCTTTTGCATTCGGTCCCTCCAATACAGCATTGATCAAATTAACAGCAAGTTGTTCTGATGAATAGACTGCCGAACTTCCAGGATGCTCATCATTGCCCCCACCTGGTTTAACAAAAGATACACTAGGAAGCGTTCCTTCTTTTGCGGCCTTGATAAAATCGTTTTGATCCTTCATGTGTTGTCGCCCTTCCTTACCATCCTCATAATTAGCAAAATATAAAAAAGGCTCATGATTGTAGGCAAAATTATTTTTACGTTCGGCCACAGCGTCATCCCAGCCTTCTGAATACCAAGCCCAACTTACATTTTTCGCTGTCAAGCGATCGCCAATGGTCGGCATAGTCTGAGAAGGTAATAATTTGGAAGTATCAGATTTCGCAGGATAAGGTTTGTTGCGAGAAAGCACATGATTGATTGCATAACCATCTGGCGTAACTACACCATCTTTAATCATCTTTCCATTTGCATCGAGTTTAGCAACCATTGAGCTTGGTGCATCAGGCCAAACAGGAATAGCCGCAGAAATCATATAAATATGATTTAAATAGGATCCGCCGAATACACTCTGAAAGAAATTATCACATAATGTATAGGCTTTGGCAAACGGATACAAAGGTAGCTTCTCTGTATTGTAATAGCCCATCGCTAAACCTTTGGAATCATTATAGAGTGCAAATTTATCCATCTTTCCACCATTGATTTGCAATTGATTATGATAAAACCGATGTGTAACATCGGGCGTCGCCTTATCCGAAGGTACATATTGGTCTATATTAAAAAATTGATTGGGTAGATTGGTTGGAAAGGAATTGTTACGTGGAATTTCGGGGAGGTATTGATAGGCTTTACCATTCTCGTCTACCTGTAAAAAATCCCCCTTTTTGACATTTGCTATGCCATTGGCTCCCTTGAATTCACCATAAAGATTGTCAAAACTATGGTTTTCCATATAAATAACAACCACATGGTTAATTTTTTTGATACCTTCATCAAAGGGAATCTCTTGGTGTCGGGCGTTTTTGGTAACTCCGCAACTGCTGATACTCAAAACTCCAAGAGACAAATAAAGTAAGTGTTGTAACCGCATCCTGTCTTCTTTTTAGTAGGTTAGACTGTAATTTCTAGAACAAACTTACAATTATTATCGTTTTCATAACCTATAATCAAAGGGATTTGCTACCAACGTATCAGGTTCTTTACAGGCATCCTCCCTCTTATCACTAAAAGTAAAGGCGTGTTTACATACTAGGTCGTAGCTTCCAGTTCCCCATTCTTGGTATAAAGCTTACTTCGGTAAGTTATACCCCATTTCGTAATCTCATCGATGATTGGGCCCAAAGTTTTTCCGCATTCGGTCAATTCATACTCCACCGTCAGAGGTTTGGTATTTAATACTGTTCTTCTGATCAGCTGGTTCATTTCTAAATCCTGCAGTTCTTTAGACAACATCTTCGCACCTATCCCCTCAACTTCGCGCAGCAGTTCCATAAAACGTAATTTCTCAACCAACAATAAGGTACCTATAATATGAAATTTCCATTTTCCGGCCAAAATCTCCATGGTATCGTTAATGGCCAACACACGTGTTTTGCATGCACCTGACGACGTTAAAGTTGCTTCCTTTTTCATTTCACTATTTTTTATTCATGTATTGCCCACCCTCACAGGCTTCCTTATCCCGATACGATCAACGATAAATGAACACACAAGCAAAGCTTGGACCACGACATGATTTCTTTATTCTTACAAAAATACGCATTTATAAAGTTACAGACCACTATCTTTTTGGAAAGTAGTTTCTTTAAGGAAACTGATACCAAAAATAAACTATCTATCATCTACCTTTGTATCGACACCATCAGCAGCTGCAAATTGGCACAGTTGATGCGGCAAAATATAAAGTGTAAATAACATATAAAAAATAAAACGATTAAAAATGAAAAAGCAATTAATCTCGGGTTTAGCCCTTATCCTGTTGTTAGCTTCTTGTCAAAATACAAATGGCGACAAAGCAACAACAACAACTGCTCAGGAAGTAACTGAACAAAAAGGACAGACTTACACTGTTGAAGCAGATAAAAGCTCATTAAAATGGACTGGTTACCATAAAGGCGGTTTAAACCCAAGATATGGTGTTTTGAAAAGCGAAGGAACACTTTCAGCTGAAAATAACGCAGTTACTGGTGGTACTTTCACTATCGATGTCAATTCTATTCTGACAGATACAGCTTCTGTAGATCCTGCGACATCCGGTGGCAAAAAATCATCAGATCTGGATGCACATTTAAAAAGTGCTGATTTCTTTGACGTAGCAAAATATCCAACTGCAAAATTCGAAATCACCAAAGTTGGCCCATTTGATGCAGCGCAAGGAAAAAGTGTTGTTGCTGATGCGACAAATACAGTTAGTGGTAACTTAACCATCAAAGATAAAACGGTGAATGTAACTTTCCCTGCAAAAATTACTTTCAATGGTGATGAAGTAACATTCTATTCTAAATTTACGATCCAAAGACAAGATTGGGGTCTTACATACGGTACAGAAGGTAACCCTCAAGATTGGATGATCGCACAAAACGTTGACATTGAACTTAATGTCACTGCAAAAAATGCGAAATAGATTTCGATAGCGCTTCGTCGCTCTTAGCAAATAGATTAATCGGGTAAACTCTACTTGATTAATCTATTTGATTTAAATAACCTCCAAATACGAGATCACCTTTATTCAAGACATGGATCAAATGTGAATCTCCCTTACTTTTCGGTTTGCTCTAATTTTTTCTTCAACCGTTGTTTTGCCTTACGAACGGCTTCCACCGAAACACACAGCAATTCACTCATACTCGCATTACTTAAATCCAATTTGAGCAACGCTAATATCTTAAGATCATTCTCGGTAACCTTTGGATAAGTTTGCCGCATTTGTGTCAGATAAGCGGGATACACTTTGTTAAAAACATGTTTGAATTTTTGCCACCGCTCATCTGTCATAATGTGTTGCTGCAAAAGCGCATTCAAATTATCCGTAACCTGCGTGATGTACGCCGGATCAGATTCGGAGATCTTCGCCACCTCCTGCCTAAGTTGCTGGATAACGACATCATTCTGGCGGATGGTGGCTGTAAATTCAGTCAAAGAGTTTCGTAAAATCATTAGCTCCTGATCTAGCAATTGTTTTTCATAGGCAAGCGCAAGTTGGTCTTTTTCTAGTAAAGTATTCCGCATCTTAATTTTAATTTTCGACTTATTGACCAACAATACAATTATGGCAAAAATCAAGAGAAGAACAATGCCTATAAACTGATACATGCGTTTTGTCCGAATCCGTTTTTCTTCAGTAGCCTGTATAGTCCGATTGTATTTTTCAGACTCCCTTTGCCACAGCATTTTCTGTATCTCTTTATCATTCATCCTTTTTTCCAACGAATCTTTCAACATCAGATACAAATGCAATTGCTTAAGCTCCTCCCCTCCACGTCCTAACCCCCGCATGATGTTAGACTTGGATTTTGCTAATTCTACTTTATATTTTAAAAAATAGGGCTTATCTTCCATCAAACTTTCACAGGTCATCACATATTGCTCAGCCAATTTCCATTCTTTCAATTCGATATACCAATTGGCTAAATTGAGATTTGCACGCATCGCATCTTTCCGCTCATTATAACGCATAGAAAGCTCAATATTTTTCTTAACTAACCCAATAGCTTTTTCCTTTTCACCTTTTCGCCATGCATGATCTGCTAAATTACCCGAAATGATACCAATCCAAACCGAATCTTTCGCCAATTTAGCTTCATCCATTGCGCGATTCAAATAGGTAAAAGCTTGGTGATCGAGCGAGTCCTTTGCTAGATATACAGCAATGGAATTGATCAGATCGACACGTTCCCGTGCAGCCGGCGTGGTAAAAGGTAGCGCTTCCTCTAAATAAGCAACAGCATTTGCCTGTTCACCAATGTAGCTGTAGAAACTCGCCATAAATTGGTAATGCTTGACTACCATGGGGATTTTTTTGATAGTAACTTTAGATTTTAAATCATTCGCTCGTAAAAAGAACGGAAATGCTTCTTTTACCCGTCTATAGATAAAGTTGTAATACCCTTCACGGGCACAACCCAACATTTCTAATTCAGGATCCGGATGTACACGGAGCAACTGCTCAGCCATACGATAATAGCGCTCAGATGATGAATTTATGCGATCAAACGCAATTGAGAAACCGTCAGCCATACGCATATAATAAGCCCATTTTAAAGCAACACTTCTTTTTTTGTCTGCCAATTCCAAAAACGGCGCCAAGGCATTTTTCAATTTTATCGTATCACCCTCAAACCTAATAGGCAACTGAAGAGCAGCCTCCAGTTGGACAACAGGGTTTTTAATTGCAGCTATTTCCACTACAGATTGCCCACATAAATGATTAAAGTTGCTTGACAATACCAAAGAAACGAATACAAAAAAATAAAATATGGTCTTCATGCTTGAAAAAGGTCAATTTCAACGTTCTGTCTGCCTATTGGCATAACCGATAAATTAATTTCAACAATTCTGTGAAATTAATACGCAAAATCCTCCGAGAAAATGGTTAATACTGACTTATTGTTCGTAAATCGGATCGCCGACTTGCGGTTATAAATATAATATTTATAACTTTAACATAATTACACGTTTTCATTAAAATTTCGCCTTCTTTTGATACCACTGCAACCCATTAGGTTTGGCATATCAGGCCTTTTATCTAACACTTTTTCCAAAAGATGACCAAAATTCAAACAAAAACAATGGGATTGACTCTCCGAAAAGGAGTATTGCAAGATCTGCAAGAAATGTTAATCCTATTTTCTGAAACTATTGCGACTGTATGCGCAGATCATTATAATAACGAGCAAACTGCAGCATGGGTATCGTCCGTCAATAATCATGGCCGTTGGCATCGGCTAATCGAAGATCAGTATTTTATTGTAGCTATGCTAAATCAGAAAATGGTTGGGTTCGCTTCCCTCAATCATGGAAACTATGTCGATGTCATGTATGTCCATAAAGATTTTCAACGCCAAGGGATTGCTCAAAAACTTTATACTACATTGGAAGATGAAGCAAGAAGACAAGAAAGAACTTTCGTGACTGCTGACGTAAGTAAAACCGCGAAACCCTTTTTTGAGGCAAATGGATTTAAAGTTATCGCTGAGCAGATACAAATAAGAACTGAAGTCGAAATACCAAATTATAACATGAAAAAAGATCTTTAGATTCACTTCCAAATTTTAGAAATGCTCCCCATAGTCGATTACTTCAGTTTTCAAAAGCAGCTTACTTTCACTATCGGTTCTTAATGTCGCTGTTGCTATTTTAGTCTTTGTGTCAAGACTGAACTCCAGCATAGCCCCAACGTCCTTTTTGTCATTAAAAAATGAAGCGAAATTCTTAAATGTCTCAGTTTCATCAAACAAAAACCGCGCAGCACATCGGTTATTATGTTGATCATACCATTTGATGTACACATCTTTGGTAATACCTCGAGATGCCATGTCCATATCCCGAAGACGCTCATCAAAGACAAATCGTTCGGAATTATAAAACTCAAAGTCCGCATCAAATGCTTTTATGTCAGAAGACAATACAAATTTAGGCTGTACAGGATAACGTTGCCGTAATTTATCCCAGTAGCCATAGGGAATAGATTTATTTGCAATGGCTTGTTGAACATCCGAAGGAATAATCGATGTATCGGACAATACTTGATCGCGCCATTCCTGATTAAAGACATTACCGTACGCTCCATTATCTTTGGATGTATCCGTAGCATGTATCACTACTTTTTCGGCTTGATAACGACCGATTTCGACCTGACGACGTCCTGTCCCACTGGCCCATACTACAAGTACTCCGCCAGGAGCAAAACCCAAAATAATCTTATTATAATGTTCATCATTAGTTTTGATCGCTCCTTTTTCTTGGTATGGTGTACTGAACAACCTCCACAATTTACTATAATCAATCGGACCGTTCATGCGATAAAAAACATCTTCAGCAAAGGAATACCAAGTAACGTCTAATGCCTTAGGCAATGACATCACCTGCTCATATGTACCGCCTCCAGCTTGTCCCCAAACGGCGTTATAGTTTACGATATTGCCTTCACTAAATGTAAATTCATAATCTTCAACTTTCGGAAAGATAAAACGGCCACTATATAACTGGACGGGATAAGCTGCTGGATTACTCATCGCACAGAACCATTTATAGCGCCCATCTCTGATATTATCTTCTTGTGTTAGGCGTTCTTCCCTGAGGTCATTAAACTCACGTATGTCGTTGAGAACGCGAATATAATCGGTAGTAAAATAAGATATCCAAGCAAAGTCGGAACCAAATATTTCCAGGATTTTATTGCCCATGTGATAATCACGCTACTAAAGAATGTCAGGAAAATACTGAGTGTTAAAATCAAGGGAAACATTTCCTTAATCACTCCCCCTAAATCTGCATAAAGCCGATGCTCGTATTCATCACCCCAGGTTGATAAAAAAAGAAGTACCGGAAGCAATAAAGAAAATAAGCAATAAAAAAGAAAACCATAGCCAAGTTCAAAAGCGAATTTTGGTTTCTCTAAGACCTTTAACTTCTTCCGAAAGAAATTAAAATGGAAATAAACCAAAGCGATAACAATAAAATAAGGCGAACAGCAAAATGCGGCATAAACCATATTTAGATCTGCATTCTGTACAAGTAAGGTCGCAATTAGGCTGATGATAGCAACCAAAAAAGCAGAAACTGTCGCTCTTAAAATCATTGTAATTTGTTTTTAATCCAAAAAAAGCTGCCGAAAGCCGTATAACTGACAACAACACGATTCAAAAATAACAAGAAATGTCTTATGAATATAAGCCGATCAATATTCAAATACATTGATCAACTATTCGATCCAACGTGGACAATATATTTTTTTCACAAGAAGGATTTAATTAACTGTTATCCGTTTTCGTCAGGATCGATACATTGAGCCATTTCATATTACATTCAATAAACGGTCGACTTTATCCCCTCAGCGAGATATCGCTCGTTATAGTAAAATTTCTTCGAAAAAAAATCCGATCAAAAGCCCTTTAACGAAAATCATTTAAGTTTACTAACTTCGCTTTTATTCTTCAAAAAAATGGATATACATCATAACATTAGAAGTGCCCAAGAAAGTGACGCACATCATGTCCCTGAAATTATGCTCCAGGCAATGGAAGACATTATATTTCGCTTTATCAAAAAAGAAGATCGAAGCGAGGCTGTAAATTTCTTAACGCAGCTCTTCAAGCAAAAAGGTAATCTCTATAGTTATGAGCATACGTTTGTCGCAATTGACGACAATGGACATATTTTAGGCTCATTAACCGGTTACGATGGTGATCGATTTATTGAATTAAGACAGCCTATTTTGGATCATATGAAGGAACAGTACAATAATAATTTGATTCCAGAAGCCGAAACAATTGGCGACGAATTTTATATCGATTCAATTGCGGTTGCTCCCATGGCACGGGGCAAAGGTATCGGAACAGAACTTTTAAATTATGCGATTACACATGCCAAGCAAAATGGTTTTAAGAAAGTTGGCCTGCTCGTCGACCTAGAGAATCCCAATGCACAAAAACTCTATGAAAGGATTGGTTTCAAACTCGGCAAAAAAACTCCTTTAGTAGGGGGCGAATATTATCACATGTATATTCAACTTGATTAGATACGGCTTTTATCTAATTTATCGCCATTTCAGGCCTTATCCCGCTAATCAGTATCTTTTGAGAAGAAGTCCAAGCAGCTCTGGCAGACGACACCAATTAGATCAGACATAACCACTGATCAATTGGCAAGGATTTTGTATTCTAGAAAATAACTATGAAAATTTGGGAATAATGAAAAAGCTAATTTCAATTGCGGTGGGCTGTCTAAGCCTAGTTCTGGCGACGCCAGCTTTAACACAAGCACAACACAGAGGACATGGTGACCATGGCTGGCATGGCAACAAGGACCGTGAAAAATACATTCGAAAACGGGAAAAAGAGTACGACAAATATGTGCGCGAACGCGATAAGCAAGATCGCAAATACTGGAAACATGCATACGAACATGATCATGGCCGTCCAAGATGGGCTAGTGCACATCACTACGACATGAGACATCATGTGTACTTTAGCGATTACAAAACATTCTATGATCCTTATCGGGGCGGATATGTTTATATGACCAATGGCCGATGGAACTTTTCTGTGAATGTCCCTTCTTTTCTCGTGAATGTCAACTTAGGAAATGCTGCGATTCGTGTGGTCAAAGATGTACCTCTTGACAGAAGACCAGAAGAGTATTACGACGATAATGAGGATTGGGACGATTAACGGTACTATTAAACTTTACGTTTATTTAGAATAATTACTGATAATACTGTATTTTTGCGCTGTTCATCCGATTGACAGCGCATCTATGACAACTAAAAGAGCTAAACAAAAAAGCCTAAAAAATATAGTTAGAAAATTGCATCTATATTTGGGCTTATTATTTGGTATAATCTTTTTTACTGTTTGCGTGACAGGGATGTTATTGAGCTTTGAAAAAGAGCTTACCCCACTTTTATGGCCGAAAGAACAGCAGGTAACTGTACAAAGCAATCGCCTTTCCCTTGCACATATTTCCCAAAAAGCCGAAGCTATATTTCCGGACAAGAAGTTGTTTCGCATCGAAATTCCAGCAGATCCTTCCCGTAGTTTCCGTATTCAGTATGGACAAAAAAAGACCGGATACTGGTATGCATATATAAATCCTTATACAGGAGCACTATTATCCAAAGGTCGGCAGAGTGACCGTTTTTTTCAAAAGACTTTGGATATCCATCGTTTTCTTCTCGTCGAAAAAATCGGAAGTACCCTAACTGGAATCTCAGCTCTAGCGGCTTTCTTTCTTGCCCTAAGTGGTATTTACCTTTGGTGGCCAAAAAATAAATCCATGCTCAAACAACGTGTAACGATAAAAATGGCAGCCTCTCTCAAAAGAAAAATCTGGGATTTTCACGCAGTGGGCGGTTTTTACGCATCTTTGTTTTTAATTATTTTTACCTTGACGGGATTGACCTGGAGTTTCGATTGGTACAATAAACAATTCTATAAAGTATTGGGTTCAACCCAAAAATCAACAAAAGAGAAGATCAGCAACATCAACAATCAGGCTTTTTCAGACTACCTCGTGCTGGATACGATCTATCAGCAGCTAAACAGCCTATATCCCAGCTCTGGAAATATAATTATCACGTTTCCCGAAAAGAAGGACTTAGCTTTTGCACTAACTAAGGAAAATTTTTCAAATGCAACTTTACAGATCAACCAGGCTTTCTTTGACAGCAAATCCGGACAACTACTTAAAAATAACCCTTTAGAAAAATTACCTTTGGCGCAACAGGCTCAACGTATGATGAAATCTATTCATATGGGGTCGATATTTGGATTACCTTCTAAAATTATTGTATTCTTAGCCGTTACACTAGCCGCTTCTCTCCCCATCACAGGGATATGGATATGGTTGAACAAAAGAAGAAAGAAGAAACCGTCAAAAAGCCAAAAGAAGAAAGCAATTCAACTTCAAACCATAGCATAGCGTATTATCCTTATTTTTAAACTTATTCAAATGAATTCTTATATCAGACACACGACTAGATAATAATAGAAGAAATGATCGATATTAGCTGCTATGAAAGACCGCAAAGAAAATTCGACGAATGCAATCAATGAAAAAGCATTACAACAGTTCTGTAACGCCTCCAAGACGCTGGCATTATTCAGTGGCCGATGGAAGCTTTCGATTCTATTCAAACTCCTGGAGCAGGATACGAACTACTCGGAATTCAAAATTCTCCTGCCCCAAGTCAGCGATCGTACACTTGCAAAACAATTGAAAGAATTACAGCTGGACGGACTCATTCAAAAAGACCGAAGTAAAACAGCATCAATCTATTCGCTGACCGATAAAAGTCGTAAACTAAAACCCCTATTGGCGGCGCTTTCTGGGTTTAACAACGACTAACCTTAACTAAAATCAACACGCTCCAAAAACTCAATCACTTCCCCATTCGGACTGTAAACGAGGCTATTTCGTACAAAAACATCTTTTTTACCTTGGCTGAGTATGAGTTGAAATACTCCATCACTCAAATCTTGAGCACCATGGGCGATAGCCTGTATTCGGGCATCTTCGGCGTCTTCTACCGTAAAACACAGATGAAGTAGCGCATTCTCGACATATTCCTCCCCTTCTATACGCCTTCTTCCCTGCGTTGGAATAGCAGCATTCTTATCACAAATTTCCAAATAATAGCCAATAGAGGCATTAAAAAGCATAGCACAACGTTCTAAATTAAACTCGGGTAATGACCATTCATGCACAATAATAAAACCGAGATTTTCATAAAATCCAATTGTCTTATCAAAATCCTGAGCCTTAATCGACAGGTGGTGAAAACCCACAATATTATCTTTCAATTCCATAAAGTATATTTTTTGAACAAAACTAATTTGTTTTTCTGGTGACTGGAACAACTTACAAAATTGTAAGTTGCGCTGGTGGCCATAAAAGAGTATACGTTAAAACTAGCAGTATCAGAGGGCGATTTTAAATTATAGGAGATAGATTTTATTATTTTAATGTACTTTTGCCCATTAAATTTCTCGATCTGAAGAAGGAATAAAAGCTTTGTAACTACCATGAGTCTATAAATATGAGGTATTCATTAGACATCATTTCGATGGACTTTACTGTCCAAAGTATCGTGACATCCAACATAAGAAATCGGATGTTATAAATTCTTCAAAAATCGAGATAGAATGCGCAAAGTTTAAAGCCCTTAGTCTATATATATTTGCAAATAAAATGAAACAGCATCTTCACCGACAATTACGGATCTATAGATATGTAATCTATAGAGAGACGTTAGTCGATCCTTGGGAACATTTTTGGTCATTTATTGGCGCCTTTGTAGGAATATTTATTATCGCTTATATCCAATCTCTTCATTTACCTTCGCTGGAAAATATCTTTTTGATAGGCTCCTTCGGAGCTTCCTCGGTTTTGGTTTATGGTGCCATACAAAGTCCACTTGCCCAACCCCGCAACTTAATTGGTGGGCATGTTGTTTCTGCAATCGCCGGTGTTACCGTTGCACAGCTCCTTCCCGATATTATCTGGCTGACCGCTCCCTTCGCCGTGGCCTTGTCCATTGTTTGTATGCAGCATACACGCACGCTACACCCTCCTGGTGGAGCAACAGCACTCATTGCCGTCAGCAGCGGAACAAAAATTTCATCGATGGGATATTGGTATGTATTAAGTCCAGTACTATCGGGTTGCATAATTTTATTCCTGGTGGCTCTGATCTTTAACAATATCACGAAAAAGAGACATTATCCTGTAAAAAAATCACGTTTACGCCGCTCAAGAAGACAGCATTTAAAAACCCGTTTTGAAACAAGTAGGAGCCCATCGAGTCTTGATTAAAAGTCTTTATAATCTATTGAATAATACGATCTAAAACTAATAAAGGATAGCGTTTTGGGTAGACGCCCAAACGCTATCCTTTTATGATCGCTTCTTCCCGTCATCTAAAACAGTTATTATAGCCCGATAAATTCCATACAGAAGGAATAGTAAACTCGTAATTGTAAGCCCCAAATACTCCACCACCCAAGCAATAAGTATGGCGACCAAATGGATTTTACCATTCTCCGGTTTAAATGCGGCACCTGAATAAACGTAATAAGCGATGGAACCAAATATAAGAATCCATATTATCGCATAAACATAATGAAGCGGATTTTTGCTGAGCTTTCTATTTTTAAACATATGTCAAGTTTTATGATCTAATACTGATCTGCTTATCTAACACGAACGAGCATTTCGTCAAATGTAGGGTGCACATCCGTTTTTGACAAGCCATAACTATAATTCGCTTACCATGATTTAATATTCGTACTTCCTATAAAAAATCGCCCGCGGCAATGGTCGGCATACACTTGCTTCGCTACGTTAAAATCAAAAGAAAAAGTCCCTTACATTACTGCAGGGACCTTGCTTTCACCGATTATTCCGTTGTGATTTTTATGCGGTTGGAAATTTGCTCATATCCATGTAAAATATCTCCCAGGTATGCCCATCAAAATCTTCAATACTTCGCTGTTGCATAAAACCATAGTCTTTCATTGGCGTGGGTTCTATACCGCCAGCTTTCAGTCCTTTATCAACAATTTCGTTCACACGATCCAGACCAGAGACAGCAAGTGAAAATAGTCCTGCGATCTGTTTTTTTGTATCTGCAAGCGGTTTTTCCGTAAATGTTTTAAACTTATCCGGAGATAAAAGCATAACAAAAATATGCTCACTCCAAACCATACATTTACCTTGCTCATCCGAAAACTGAGGATTGTTCGTAAAGCCCAATTGTGTATAAAAATCCATTGACTTATTCACATCTGCTACCGCGAGATTTATAAATATCTGTTTCATCATTTAAAGTTTAATTGCTACTGATCTAACAAAGATGAAAATTTCCATCCAAAAAAAACTTGGCCTATGCGAAGATTTTTATTCAGCATCAATGAACTGGTGGAATAGCTAAATCTTGTTTGGAAAACTCCTTACTTGGAGAGCTCATTCAATTCGGCCTGCGAAAACACATGCTCGCCTTTTAGATAACCATTCGCTTCTTTCAGATAGGTATATATTACATCTCGGCCCTTTGGATTGGGCAATTTATGTAAATTTTTGACCAAGAAATCTTTATCACGCAATCTATCTTTACCATAGCTTAAAAAAGATGGTGCATGCGTCTGCACGCTCCAACGTATAAAACGTAAATCGATATTGTCAGGGTATTTCATGATCATTTCTTCGAGGAGCTTTTTTCCTTTCTTGAATTGCCCCAATTTTGTAAACGGGTTGCCCATATGTTTTGCCCATAATATCTCATAAGCCGCGAGATAACCCTTTTCTGTGGCGGAATTGGCAGCTTTTTCCAATAGTTTCAGATTCGTTTCACAGAGCTTTTTGTTTTGAACAGCAGTCGCGTACTCGGCTCTCATTTTATCAACATCCACTTGACCAAAACAACAAATCCCACATAATACCAAAGAGACACAGATAAAAAATCGTATAACCATTTTCAATTCAATTAAAGTAAAAAATAAACGCTGTTTTGTGATATAACAATATCGAAGAGCTTTGAGTTTTCTTATTTTTTAATCCGTTGAGAACGCTGTTTGTTTTGCCACCTTCCCAATACAATGAGCAATGTACCAATGACGATGAAAACCAACGTTACTCCAAAGCTGTTCAAAATAACCCTGTCCATCCCCAATTCGGAAACATTGACAAAAGGATAGGGATAAAATCCAGAAAACGAACCATGCCACAACGTATAAAAAAGATAGACTAATGGGAAGATCAACCAATAAAAAATATGACTCCACCGGATTGTTCCCTTGTCCAAAAAACGCCACCAAAAAAGGAAAAAACTCAAAGGAGCGAGCACATGCAATAATTCGTCAACCACCATTGATAAACCCTGCGGATGCGACAGAAAGCGAAGTATGGTATTATAGATAATTCCGACAATAAGAATATATAATGTTACGGCAGTAATTGTTTCGGGTCTAGTAAAAAATAGGCCCATTCGACTTTTTGACCAGCAAATAGTAAAAAAACAGCATAACATAACCATTACATTACTCAGAATCGTAAAATAACTAAAAAACTGAATAATATAGTCGACCCTGTCAAGCTTGGAGGTATGAGCACTTAAGATAAACTGTCCAACAATTGCAAACAAGGTAATCATACCAAGGCTACCAGCAAAAACTGATTTTAATGATTTTTGATTCTCCATAGTCCTATCGGCTTTTACCATACTAAAGATAAAAATTTCAACTGCTATTTGGAATTTTAAATGATCAAATCCAATTCACCCCTACTCGAATCTTAAATCCAGATTGTAAATAATTGCAACGAATTGTAAATGGATTCAGTTTCCTTACTTACAATTATTATTTTTATAGGCTATAAAGTATTGATAAATGATCAGAGTAGCCATTATCGAGGATGAACCCGCGGTACGCAAAGAAATCAGCTATTTAATCCAACAGGAAACTGATGTTGAACTTGTTGGCTGGAGTGATACGGTGACAAATGCTGTAAAATTGATTGAAGAGAAACAACCAGACGTTATACTCATGGATATTCAACTCCGTGATGGTACAGCATTTGACATCCTAAAAAAGCTAATCGCTATTCCACAGAATATTATTTTCATTACGGCCTACAATCATTTTGCAATCAAAGCCATCAAATATGGTGCTTTGGATTATCTTTTGAAACCGGTCGATCAAACCGAATTAAACGAGGCATTAGAACGTTACCGGCGTAAAAGCGAAAACAATCCCCAATGGATGCAGCGTTTATCAATGGCGCAGGAAGCTTTACACGCCAGCGAACTTCCCGAAAGCATCGCCTTGTCTTCCATACACCATGTACGTATCGTCCCCGTTCACAACATCGTGTACTGCAAAGGAGACGGTCCCTATACTTTTTTCTTTTTAAATGATGGTACAAAGGAGTTAATTTCTAAACCCCTCAAATATTATGAAGAATTATTGCCACCGCCCTATTTCTTACGCACCCATCAATCGTATCTTGTTAATAGGTCACATATTTCTGGTGTCAATCGTTCCGAGTATATTGTCTTAAAAAACAAAGAGGAAATTCCGATTTCATCACGCAGAAAAAACTCGATCTTAAATCAGCTGTTTCCTGAAAGATGAGCCTATTGAACCGCATTTTCCCTTGGCTGCTACTGTCTTTGTTTTCGATCGCTTGCGCTCGAAAGAATGACGCACTGTCGCCCGATCATAATGCTATTGCCGCAGAGATTAAAACGCTGGAGGACCAAAGATTAAATGCAGCAAATGGGGATTCCATCAAACTTGCCTGGTTAAAGTTGGACCAGCATGCCACCGTAAAAAAAGACACGGTACTCGCTGCCCGTGTAAAATATTATCTAGCACGACTCTATGCTATGAGTGGCCAGGATTCGGCTCTTTTTTTGTTCAACAGGCGCTCGAACTCATTGAACCCACCACCGGAAACGCTAAATACAAAGCTCTTATTTACAATGGCATAGGAAATATCCGCAGCATAGAAGCAAAACAACGCGAAGCGGGCTATTATTACAACAAAGCCGCCACGATTGTTTTGTCGGATACCGCATCAGGATTGTCAACCGAAGCGAAATCAGCGATATTACTGTCCGCTGCCCAAAACAACTTGAGCTCCTTTCAGTATAACCTTGCAGAAAAAATGAATCGTTCGGTACTCCCCCTAATTGATTCGCTGCCTGAAGGACACATTAACCGACAACGCGTATTGGTACAAATGATCCAGACGCTGAATACTTTACAGCGGCCAGCAAAAGATATTGCCCCCTTCCTTCATCAACTCGAAGAATTACATGCCAAAAATCCAGACAAATACAACATTAGTTTTCTATATGATTCGAAGATCCAATACTATGAAACGGCTAAAAAACCGGACTCCATTTTACATTATGAGTTGCTAAAAATAGCGATAGATGAACGTTTGCACCAACAAACAGCGTCCTCTATATTGATGAACAATTTATTCGTAGACTACAGTAATGTTGCCGCAATCTATGTTTCATTAAATAAGCCGGCCTTGGGAGAAAAATTCATCCAAAAAGCCAGCAAACTTAAAGCGCAGTTTCCAAAATTAATCTTTCCAAACAACGAAATTACATTTCAAAACAGTCTAGCAGCCGTCTATCGCTTGCAAGGAAAAAATAAAGCCGCAATAGACGTATTGAATCATCTTGTGCAATTACAAAGGGGTATTTACCAATCGGAGAATACACAAGCGATCGCAGAAATGAATGCCCTATATCAACTCCAGGCGAAGGATCAATCTATTCGAATACTGAACGAAAATATCAAGATCAATAAACTCCAGCTACAACAAAATCGTTTAGGGCTGATCATATCCTCGCTCGCGGTTATTTTATTGATCATCATACTTTTCTTCCTATATTACAGTTTTCGCCAGCGCCGTTCCATACAAGAGAAAGAAAAGGTCTTGTTGCAGCAGCAGTTGTTGCGCACACAGATGGAACCGCACTTTATTTTCAATACCCTTTCCGCTGTACAGAGCTTCATGCGCCTGGATAAGAAGGAAAATGCCATCAAATATTTAAATCGTTTCAGTCGACTACTACGCAGCAATCTCGAATTAAGCCGTGAAAACCTTGTTCCATTAAATGAGGAACTGGAAACCTTAGAAAACTATTTGATCTTGCAGCAAATGCGTTTTGAAGATGCCTTTCATTACCATATCACACAACCTGAAGATCAAGATTTAAGTGCGGTCATGCTACCACCAATGCTCATACAACCCTATGTTGAAAATGCGATTCTGCATGGCATAAACCTCGAAACGGGCGATGGCAGTATCGACATCCAGTTTACGTTATCTGAAGATATCCTACAGGTGACGATTAAAGATAGTGGTAAAGTAAATCCAGACATTCCTGTAATTACCCATCGTTCACTCTCTGGGACCATCAGTCGTGAACGCATGCAGCTGTTGGGCAAGAAAGCAAGTGTACAGATCACCAAAAAACCAACTGCTGGTACCACAGTCATCCTGCATATACCAGTGACATATTAATGGCAAACAAAGGAATATTTAACGTCCTTTCTAGGTTCTACTGCAGTGAAAATTTCAGGAAAACAATACAGAACTTGCAAGACAACACGTATTTCAACAGAAATCAGAAAAAAGAACCATGTTGAGCCAAATTTCGATACAGTAAAATACGAGATATTGAAACGCATAACCCTATAAACAAACGGCGAGCAATCTTTTAATTGCCCGCCGTCTTATTAACTAAACACAAACTAAATATTTCATTGTGGACTCCCGTCTCCTACTCATTTTCCTCATTTATTTCTGTTTCATGATATCCGCTAAAAGTTTCATGTAAAAACCTCCAACAACACTACGCGCCTTGAAGTTTTCGCGGATCCCCGTAGTCGAATCATAAAAATCATTTAATGGGACACGGGATTCCGTTTGAATCGCATGATTATAGACTGGTTTTATCAAAGCTTCAAATGCTTCTCTTGATGGAGCAAATGATGCCGTCCAAAGAATCCAGTCATTTTTTGTGTATGCTTTACGGCTATCCAATGGTATGCCGAATCTATTTTGCTTGGTCAGATAATACTTAATTTCTGTATCATACACTTTTTGTGGAAACAGATTCAATCCCAACACTTTGTCCCAGATCAAATTATATTTTTGACTCCAGGTATTTTTATCATCAAATGTCAGTGCATAATGATCACCGGCATCTGCCATTTCCATCCATTTCGGAACCATTTCCTCGGCAATTGCACGGTATTTTTTTGCTATTGCAGTTTCACCAATGGCCTCCGCGAGCTGCGCATAACAAGCAATACCAACGATAGCCTTAACAGATAAATTGGCATTTCGTGCAAGGTGACCGGCAAAATCATCTGTACAGAGCTGCGTTTTAGGGTCAAAACCATCTTTAACGAGATAATCTACCCATGTTGTCAATGTTTTCCAATGCTTCCTGGCATAGTCAGCATTCCCTTGCACTTTTGCGATTGCAGCAGTTAAAATAATCATATTGCCCGATTCCTCCACAGGCATAGGTTCACCATAGGTTTGACCATTGGCCAATGGATACGTACCCAAATCGTGCGCTGCCCAAGGATAGGGATATTTACCGCTCTCACTAAAATAAAATATTCCACTTAACATCCCTTTCAACAACTCCGGATTATAGATCAGATACAATGGCGCTGAAGGATAAGTGACATCGACCGTATTGATGAATCCGCCACTATTATTTTCTTTGGAAAGCCATAGTAGTTCGTTTTGTGGACTTTTCACCAAGGTATGTGCTGCAATACTTTGACGATAAGCGAGAACGCTAAGGTGTGCATACTCTTTTCCACCCGATTTTAGCGCATCTGCATACACTGTTTTGTCGAATGCCACGCACTTATCGAGTACCTTACGATACTCATCTGCAGCCAAAGTCAGCTGATTTTCCATCGTTTCTTTACCGGAGTTGTTCCACCATGGTCTCAGGTTATTTTTGAAATACTGAATCGCATAAATTTCATCGTACCCAACCTCTACAAAACGTTCCTCCGCTTTCGCCCCCACATTGCCAAATGGAATGACCGTGTTCAGCGCAAGTGATATCCCCTTAACAGTTTTTACCGATGTCGTTATTCCCTTTCTAAAGGCGTCTACGGCTCCGCCTCTCGGACTAATAAACTGTTGCGTTTTATCCCGCTTCGGCGCAGCAACATAAAAATACCCCCAGTCTATCCGCATATCATCGGCCCCTTTCTGCAGAATAGGCTGTTCGACCGTTCCCGTTTTTAGTACAGACAATTTTGCCGTCTCATATTTTTCGGCGATCACCTCCTGTGAAGGTTTATACACCGCAATATTTGTGGATGCACTTAGAAAAACTTTAACCGCATGCTGCTTGCCATCGTTTGCTTTGACGTTATACGTGATATAGCTTACCGGTCGAGCCAATAAATTCAGATCATCCATAAGCAAAGGCGACGTAAAGGATAATTTTAGATCAACCTTACCTGCCTGAAAGTTATAAACCGTACGCGTCGCTGTTATTTCTACATCGTTTTGCACGGCTTCTTCAATCCGTGCCCCACGCTCTTTAAGCCTGTCAACCAAACCAAAATCGAGATAACGACCGCCAGCACTATTCTTCAAATGGATGGCAATATTATTTTGCCCAGCCTTCAAATTCGCCTTGTCAATCGGTATATACTGAAAGTTGTTGGTCCAACCTACTTTTTCGTAAACCTTCCTCCCATTCAAAAATACGTCTATATTATCATCATGATTGAGTTTTAAAAACAACTCATTAATACCCTTCGGATCCGCTACGGAAAACTCGCGTCTCACCCAGATATCGTCCGATTTCCAAAGGGTTTTTACCTGCTTCTCGTCATCACCCATGGGTGCAAGTCCCGATTTCCACGTATCCGTATTATAAGCGGAAGATTCCCAGCCACCTTGAGGTTTTGATTCTGTATACTGTACCGTATAAGATTTATCTTCGGCAGTCGGTAGAATAACCGCATAACTCGGTTCCTCTTTGCCAAGAAAACGATAAATATGACCATCAACATCAATTAAGCCCAACAGCGAATGATCAGCGTCTGTCCAGTGCTTTGTTGTCGATGCATGAAGCTGATCTGTCATTGACCATATACTAAAATTTGGGTTGTGTGTAATCAATGGATAAGCCGGAGCTTTGCGTTCTTGGGCTTGTCCATCTAAAACAGTGGAAACACAGGCTACAATAACACAGAGACCTATCTTCCCAAGTTTGTTCATTGCATAAATAGATTTTTGAAAAGGTTTAATCATATTTTTTAGATAAAATTAGCTATACAGTTTTTCGTATTGAGCATATGCTCAATCGTTTTAACAAAGAAAGTCGGAATAAGTTAAATTCAGCTGTCGCATCGTATCATTTTACCTTCAATTTATATCATATTTGACGATCTGCCGTCTAATCGAGATAATTATTATCTTTGAGAACCTGTCCGATCGTTATGCGCAAAATAACCTAGTAAACATCGGCATTCAATTTTACCAATAACACGATGAGAAGTATTTACGTTTATTTCTTAATGACTATATCTTGTCTATTTTCAACGAGCGCACCGCTTTATGCACAAGAAACAGATTCGGTCAATAAAAAAGAATTGGATCTAAGTTCCCTACTGAACGGAATTAGACAACAGCAAATTAATGATTCTCTTGAACGGGTAAAGCTTCAGCATGAAATTGCCGATCTTAAAAGTCAAAATAGCCCCAAAAAAGAAAATTTAAAACAGCAGCTGAATGAGTTTGACGAAGAAAATAACCTTCGGAAGCAGCAGCTGAAAGTTAAAGTAGACTCCATCAAAAAAAACACAAAAAGATATGCGGTCGCGCCATTTCAGGATACGCTATTCTATATCTATAATAAACTTGGATCATCATTAGCCAAAGACCGCGCCTACAATGTGGTCAGCAGAATCCATAATCTATATGAAGACGATTTTGTGAAAGTAGATTCCTTTAAAATCGAAAACAGCGAAATAAGTGCCGACATCGTTTATAAAGATCTCGTCATAACTTCCGTCACAGAACTCGATGCCCTTCTTGAAGGAAAAAGCAAAGAAGAGATTGCGGCAAACTACCTAAAAAGAATTCAGGATTCAATCAAAACGGAACGTGCTGATAACAGCATTACAAAACTTCTTACGCGTATTGGGCTTGTATTTCTCATTCTAGTCGTTTTTTCGATATTGATTCTATTGATAAACAAATTGAAAAAATATGGTACGCGACGTATATTGACAGAAAGAACACAGCGGATCAAAGACATTAAGATCAAAAATTACGTCCTTGTCACCTCCGTACAAAAAACACGGATGTTTATTAATGCCATAAATATCTTACGTTGGGGCTTGATCGTACTCATTGCCTTTATCATGCTGCCGATTGTCTTCAGTGTCTTTCCATTTACACAGAGCTGGGCATCCAATCTCATTGGACTTTTTACAAAGCCCCTGAAGACTGCAGTTTTGGCCATTTGGGATTATATTCCCAATCTGATTACTGTATTTGTCATACTCGTTGTCATGCGGTATGCCGTTCGATTCATAAAGTATATTTTTAGCGAAATTGACAAAGGCAAATTAGAGGTCAATGGCTTTCATCGCGATTTTGCCATGCCAACGTTTACTATTGTTCGCTTTCTGCTCCAAGCCTTCACGCTGGTGCTCATATTCCCTTACTTACCCGGCGCAAATTCAGATATCTTTAAAGGAATATCCGTATTTATAGGTGTCCTGTTCTCTTTGGGATCATCTTCTGCAATTTCCAATATCATAGCTGGTCTTGTGATTACTTATATGCGTCCCTTCCGTATCGGAGACCGGATCACTATCGCCGACAAAACAGGCGTTGTTATCGAAAAATCACCCTTGGTAACCAGGCTTCGGACGATAAAAAATGAAGAAATTACCATTCCCAATTCCTCGGTACTTTCGGGAAATACCGTCAATTATTCGACATTCTCTGAGGAGGGAATCTGCTTTCAGGTGGAATTGACAGTTGGCTATGAAGAGCCTTGGCAACGTATCCACGAATTGCTGCTGAACATCCCACCCCGAATAAAAAGAGTCAACCTTAGCCCCGCGCCATTTGTCTTGCAAAAAAAATTAGACGACTTCTATGTCCTGTATGAACTGAATGTGTATATCGCTAGATCCGCGGAAATTGAACTGGCAAAATCTGAAATTTTTCAGTTGATCCTCGATGATTTTTTAGCGGCAGGAATTGAAATGAATGGTCCACACCTATTTGCCAAGGTTGATCATGTCCAGCAATATAATCCAAAAGCACCCAACAATTCGCACGAAAACGAACTTTAAAGCTTGTTTCCATGCGTTGTATTTTATAGATCAATTGCTGCGTTCAGACCGGACTGAACGCAGTAATTGATCAACAGCGGGAAGCAGGTTAACTAAAGATTCAAAACATAGATCAGCTCTTCTGCTTTGACCCCATCAGGCCAAACGACATCCCTTGAATGTGTATACGCAAAGTTAAACGATTGATTTGCAGCTCTCGAGGCTTCGTTACCAACCCGATGAGATACCGTAATCCGGAGGCAGCCTTGTTCACGTGCCCATGTTATACGCGCTTCATAAAACAAGCGGGATAACCCCCGGCCTCTATGGCCTTCCTGAATGAAAGACGCGATCAAAATCGCATTTGATTCATCCGTCCGATCCAACACGACACCAGTCAGCCCAATCAATAATTCTTGGTTATACAAACCGAATATCGCACATTTGGGATTTCCCAGTAAGGCCATCCACTCAGCGTCACTATAAGCCGCTTCCTTTTGATAATTGCTACCGAACACCTCAGGAGCAGAAGATAAGGCCTCCAGTCTTATCTTTTTGTATTGCTGCCATTCTCCTATTTCTAAACGTCTTAGCTCATATTTCTCCATTTTTGGCGTCTTTTTTTGCTTATCTTTTAACGTAAATATACTTAAGCAAGCGCAATAAATGAACACTGGACCAGCTACATTATTCAATTTGGACTAGCTCATTTGCACCCATTGGCCGTAATTTTGAATTAAATCAAGAAATAGCTATTTGCATGTATGTACCCAAACATTTCCAGTTCGAAGATTACGCAGAAAAGGTTGAATTTATGCAACAATATAGTTTTGCCACCATCGTATCGGTTAAAGAGGGGATTCCAATAGCAACCCAGCTCCCCTTCCACATCCGTACAGATAAAGATCAGCTGCTTTTAACATCACACTTCGCTCGCGCAAACGAACAAGCCAATTATATCGAAAATACACCGTCATTAGTCATTTTCTCCGAACCACATGCTTATATCTCGCCACAGCACTACGACAAGGAAGAAAGTGTACCAACCTGGGACTACATTGCGGTTCATGCCTATGGTCTTGCATCTATCCTTACGGAGGAAAAAGCAATAAACAAGGCTTTAGAGCAAATGATCCTCAGTTACGACGAAGCTTATCTAACACAATGGAACAATCTCTCCGATCGCTTCAAAAGTGGCATGATGCGAGGTATCATCACCTTCGAACTTGCCGTTACGGATTTACAGGGCCAAAAAAAATTAAGTCAAAATAAAAGTGAAACAGAAAGACAGCGTATCCGCGATTTTCTGAAAAATAACGACAATGAGCTCGAAAGAAATATTGCCGCAGCAATGAAAAATGGATCAATAAGTAATGAAAAAAATGAACAAAAATAACACCGAAATAACAATCACTAAAGTAAAACTAACAGATATTGACCTGCTGCAGCAGATTGGAAAAGAAACATTTATCCAGACCTTTTCAGACACAAACACCGAAGATAATATGAGAACCTACCTGACTGAAGGATTTTCAAGAGAAAAATTATTGGCCGAGCTCTGTCACGATGAGTCTGAATTTTACTTCGCCGTTTTAGAAAATAATGTTATCGGTTACTTAAAAATAAATACCGGACAAGCGCAGACCGAAAACCAATACCCAGAGGCATTGGAAATTGAACGCATCTATATTCTACAGGAATTTCACGGTAGAAAAGTGGGGCAGCTATTGTTCGAGAAAGCACTAGCCTTAGCTCAAAAAAAAGCAGTTTCATTTATCTGGCTTGGTGTTTGGGAAAAAAATTCCCGCGCGATCAATTTCTATCGGAAAAATGGCTTTGTGGCATTCGACAAGCATATATTTCAACTGGGCGACGATAAGCAAATCGATATTATGATGAAAAAAACAATACAACCGTAACATGGATGAGTTTATTACAGAGAATATACGCATTATACAACAGCGTATCGACAAAGCGTGCAAAGCAAATCAGCGCGACCCACGCGAAGTAAAATTATTGCTAGCGACTAAAACCGTACCTGCCGAACGTATCGAAATCGCACTGCAAACTGGTCAAACCTTAATTGCCGAAAATAAAGTACAGGAATTAAAAGACAAATTTGAGTATTTAGATACTATTCCGCATGTTAATCATTTTATTGGCCACCTGCAAACCAATAAAATCAAGGATCTGCTGAAATACAACGTATCCTGCATCCATTCAATCGATCGTATAGATCTTGCCGAAAAATTGCATCAACGACTTTTTAAAGAAGATAAAACCATGGAAGTGCTCATTCAGGTGAATACTTCCTTTGAAGAGAGCAAGTACGGCGCTGCTCCAGAGAAAGTGATCGATCTGGTTCAGCAAATAGCAACATTAAACACACTAAAGATTAAAGGATTGATGACGATAGGTCTATTGAGTGCCGAGGCCGAACAGGTGCGAGCCTGTTTCAAATTGCTTAGACATATTCAACAACAAATTATAGCCCTAGCCATTCCTGATGTATCGATGAAAGAACTGTCTATGGGCATGAGCGGGGATTTAGAAATAGCGATAGCGGAAGGTGCGACGATTGTCAGGGTAGGAACGGCAATTTTTGGACAGCGTCCTACTCCAGATAGTTATTACTGGAACGAAAACCGATAACATAAAAACCAATGCGGATACATTTTATACAACACGAAGTTTTTGAAGCACCTGGAGCCTATTTAGCCTGGGCAGAAAAACAACAGCATGAGGTCACCTTTTCCCAGGTCTACCAACAGGACCTTCTGCCAGACGAAATTGATTCCGTCGATGTATTGATCATTATGGGCGGACCGCAAAGCCCAGATTCATCCCCGTCCGAATACCCTTATTTTGACGCTAAGGCCGAAATCGCCTTTATCCCCCGATGTATTGATGCAGGCAAGACAGTTGTTGGTATATGCCTGGGCGCACAACTGATTGGCGAAGCGCTATTGGCAAAGTACAAACATAGTCCGCAAAAAGAAATTGGGGTTTTCCATTGGCACAACGATATGCCTGGACTTACCCCTGAAAGTGAAATCTTAGCAAGTAGCGCCGGCTGCCCTAGGCAAATTGTGCGTTATACAAATCTCGTTTACGGATTTCAATGCCATATGGAACTCACGGCTGAAGTCGTCCGGCTATTGATAGCTTCAGAAGAAGATCTCCTTCTCCAAAGCCAATTGCACCAATTTGTGCAATTACCCGACGTAATTCAGGCTTATGATTACAACGAAATGAACAATAAACTTCATACATTTTTAGATTTACTTGAATGTGCATACAGGAGAAGTCTGGTCAATAAATGAGCATAACTGTTTAAATGAGGCCATAAAAATTCATACAGGTAATTCATTAGTTGGATAAAAAATCGTAGATTTGATATTAACACAAAGAACTATTGATGGACCTAAGACGCAGTAAACTTCAAAAAATGGGCTATGTCGCCCTTCTGGCATTTCTCCTGTACAGCTGTGTTTCCCAAAAAGAAAACAAAAAACTGACCTGGTATCAACATCAGATTATCGAGCAGCTTGTTCCGGAAACTGATTCCAGTTACAGAGTGCAAATTGGTATCATGGCTGCTACCTTCTGGCTAGATAATCAAGATGGTCAGCTGACCAAAAAATTGAATCTCCTGCAACAGAGCTACACGCAACGAAATAAAGTCGACGTCGCTGTTCAGCAAGGTACCAACAAAATCATTCGCGTCACCAAATCAGAATAGAGCACGCTCTATCTAGGCAACACAAATGATTTTGGCACCACCAATACTTCAATTATAGTTACTTCAATTATAGTTCATATCCTAGGCCCACACAAATCATCCACTACACATGTTGTTTGCTATCTTCTCAATAAGGTCCGGACAGACCACATGGTAAATTAAGAAATCTTATTCATTGCTATAATTTGAGGCGTTTCCTGTAATTTTTCACCAGCCACTTTTCCAAATGCCACAATATAAGGTTGTTGATTATGCGCATCCAAGCCCGCTTGATCTTCCCAGATTTCATAAAATATAAATTGATTTTCATCACTGTTTACCTGGTGCAGATCATACTGTATACACGCTGCTTCTTTCCTACTTGCCTCGACCATTTCTAACAATAATGCCAATACTTCTTCCCGATGTGCAGGAACTACTTTTAAAATTGCGGTTAAATATACCTTCATGTTATTGATTTTATTTTGGTAATTTACTCTTTTCATCGCAATAACGCCATGGATAAAGCGATTTATCGATCAATAAATTTTTAGTTCAACGTAGTTTCCAAATGGAAGACCTCTTCCAAATATTGTTTATATTCCTTTTCGTAATTGTCGACACGTTCTTGAGATGCCCCCTTTTCCATATCATGAAAATGGAAACTTCCCAGGTGTTCCAATCCTGCAAACTGATTCATCTTATGAAAACCGAATAAAACACCGGCATCAACTGAATGCTGATCAAAAAACTCATTTTCCATTGTAAATGCTGTCTCAGGGGCATTCCAGCTCGAAGTCACCATGTATTTTTTACCTTGCATCAAACCCCCGGTGCCGTAATTAATTGCCGGATTCTTACGCGATCGACCATCACTCTTATAGATACCGTTGTTGTGGCCGGCCGTAAAGACTTCATCGATATAAAGTTTCAGACGATTCGGAACCTGGAACCACCATACAGGAAAATGGTAAACGATAATGTCTGCCCATTTAAAATTTTCAACTTCAACCATTGGATCAAAATCATCATTGATATTGGTAACCCTTGTTTCAAATCCATTTTCAGCCAATGTTTCAACGGTCCAATTTGTTATCGTAGTATTAAAAGAACCTCCCGAGTGTGCGAATTTCTGTCCGCCATTGATAATAAATATTTTCATCTCTATAATTTTTATTATTGATAATACAAATTTCTATCATATTTTTGAATCATAAAAATAATTTAAATTGTATATTTGTATCATAAAAATAATAACTATGAAATGGAACTTAGAATGGCTTCGTACATTTAAGGCAATCTATGAAACCGGAACATTATCTGCAGCTGCACAGGAATTATTTATTTCTCAGCCGGGGGTAAGCTTACATCTGAATTCCCTGGAAGCATTTACGGGGCACAAGCTTTTTGATCGCTCTGCGCGAAGAATGGTGCCGACCGAAAAGGGGAAAATCTTGTATAACTATGTTATTGATCCGCTTAAAAAACTAGAAACCGGTGAACAGCATTTTCACAAACGGGCATTGGACGAACGTATAACGATCAGTATCGGAATGTGTTTTGAGACCTTTCAGTACACCCTCGAAGAACATATTGCCCAGCTCCCCTTCAATTTAATTATCAAATTTGGAGAATATCCGCAGATGCAACAGGATCTTGATAATGGTTTATTGGATCTTATTATTACGCCTCAAAAAGGAAACCAACAGAATCTACAGTATGAAGCTTTTTCAAAAGAACGTATTGTCTTGATTGCAGGGTGTCAGACGGATACATCCACACTGGAAGCACTGCTGAGTGCCAATAAAATTAAAGAAGCAGCTCAACTCCTTAAAAAACAATTATGGTATAGCACGGCTGCCGATATGGATCATTTAAAAAACTACTGGTCAACACACTTTGGCGAACATCCAGACTTTAGCCCCAATTATATTGTTCCCAATATTAGCTCCATCATACGCTGTTTGAGCAACAATACAGGCTTTTCGATTGTTCCTGACTTCCTATGTGCTGAAGCAATTGCATCCGGGAAAATAAAACTAATCTGGGAAGGGACATCGCCTGTCGAAAATATCCTTTACTTCGGAACTAGAAAGAAAACCATGTATCAGGAAGAAATTGGGCAGTTGGAAACGCTGTTAAAAGAGAAATGGTAGTTCACCGGGCTATTTCTTGCCGATGGCCCGATTTACCTTACTGGTGGAGCATTTTACTTAAAAACTCGAGCGTAACGCCAATATATGCAGCAACTTGTTTCTGCGGAAGACAGTCGATCAATGTAGGATAACGTGTACAGAACTTTTCGTAACGTTCTTTGGCAGCTAGACGGAGATTCTCCATCGATCGACTTTGATAATAAACCAATGCATTTTCGGCAAGTATCCGAAAATAGACATTCAGTTTCGGAATCTCCTGATAGAGTCGATGCAGATCGACTTTGGAAATCATCCATACTTCAGATTCAAATACCGCATCGATGTATAAACTTCCGGGTTTTCCCGTCACCAAACTATACATATCGCCGATCCACCAACCCTCGGGAGCAAACTGTTGAATATATTGAAAGCCGTCTTCATCCACGCAATAACTTCTTAGACAACCCGAAGCGACAAAAATAGCATACCTGCTCAGATCGCCCTCCAACAGCAAATATTGTTTCTTCTTCACTTTTTTGGATTTCACAACAGCCAATAGGCGTACGATTTCATCTTCCGTTAGGTCGATCTCTTTCTGAATACTGTCTAACAATACCTGCTTGTCCATAAATTAAAGGATGATACACAACAAACATAGATAAATTGATTTTTGTATCCAAAAAAATAGACCAGCAGCGCCTTTTCTTGGACGGAAACCCGTTTAGTTCTTCTGAAAGAAATACATTAAGCTCTTTCGAAAGAAATACGTGTTGTCCTTCTCTGAAAAGGCGCATAGGATACTTATATATTTACAGATGGACGCCCTGAAGCAATGGTATGCGCTTCCTTCAAGACTTCTGAATAAGTAGGATGTGCATACGACACCCTTGACATACTATCGGCGGTGATTTCATATTCCATGCCCAAAACACCTTGAGCAATCAGATCGGCCGCACGTGCTCCAATGATATGAACCCCCAATAATTCGCCATATTTAGGATCGGCTAACACCTTTACAAACCCTTGCGTATCCATCCCCGCGCGGGCACGGGCGTTTGCGGAAAATGGGAATTTCCCAACCGTATACGCTACCCCCCTTGCGTTGAGGTCCTCTTCTGTCGCACCAACTGAAGCGACTTCAGGCCAGGTATAAACCACACTTGGAATGCGATCATAATGCACCTTTGGTTTTTGGCCGTCTATATGTTCAACAACAAAAATTGCTTCTTCTTCAGCTTTATGCGCCAGCATTGCTCCACCGATCACATCGCCAATAGCGTAAATATGGGGAACCGCCGTCTGTAGCTGCTCGTTGGTAACGATCATACCTCTGGCATCCAGTTGAACAGCTGTATTCTCCAACCCAAGCCCCGCTGTAAAGGCTTTCCGTCCGACAGCAACCAAAACATAATCCGCCCGTAACTGCTGCTCCTGACCATCGCTATCCCGAAAGAATACGCTTGCCGAACTGCCTTCATTTTCTGTTTTGTAGACAGCCTGTTTAAGCAGAATTTTAATGCCATCTTGGAGTAGTATTTTTTTCAATGCATCCCCCAATTCATGATCCATATTAGCAAGGAGGCGATCGGCATATTCTATGATAGTGACCTCACAGCCCATCCTGTTGAATATGGATGCCATCTCTACCCCAATAACACCACCACCGATGATAACTATTTTACCCGGCTTCTCAGGCAAAGATAACGCCTCCGTTGAGCTGATAATACGTTTTTTATCTATGGTTATTCCCGGAATTGTCGCCGGCTTTGAGCCGGTAGCAATGATGAATTTATTTGCACCAAGGGATAGTCGTTCCCCAGCTGATGTAGCGATCTCAACAGTAGAATTATTCACGAAAGAAGCCGTTCCGTGGATCACCGTTACCTTATTCTTTTTCATCAGGAAATTCAGCCCCTGCGTATTTTGCAAAACCACTTTATCTTTACGCTCATACAGCCGACCAAAGTCTATCGACAGCCCTGCTACCTGAATCCCATGTGCAGCAAAATGATGCTGCGCGTCATGATAGTGATGTGTACTATCCAAAATTGCCTTTGTGGGAATACAGCCGACATTGGTACAGGTACCACCCAATGTATCATATTTCTCTACAAGTGCAGTTTTATACCCCAATTGAGCACTGCGAATCGCCGCTACATAGCCGCCTGGGCCAGACCCAATGACAACCAAATCATATTGTTCCATATACGAACTATTTTTAGTTAACAGAATTATTCACGACCAAAACAGGTCTTACAAATACGCCCCGCATAGTTGACACCATCCAAAAGGCTACTATAAAAATTTCACGATATATGCCAATCATAGTACAAAATAAAATACCAAAAGGTATATATAAAGACAATAGAAAAAATGGTATTATTCACAAACAGTATATTTAATTAAAATCACAACAAACTTACTAATAAAATACCAATCAGTATATTGTAAACAAAAAAAATAAATCAAAAAACATAATATGAAAGTCAATTCTACCCAAAAGACATTGCGCTTATGTTGAGGATAAAGGGATATTCTTTAACTTGCTTACAGATTAGCACCAACAGCGTCAAACGATTATTTTCAAATGAAACAACATAACTACACAGCCACAATCGCGTGGACAGGAAATCGCGGCAGCGGAACCGATCATTATAAAAACTACGAAAGAAGCCACCGCATTCGTATTGACGGCAAAGCTGAGATTGAAGGTTCTTCGGATCCAGCGTTTCTGGGAGACCCCAGCAAGCACAATCCCGAAGAATTATTGCTTGCATCCCTATCCTCTTGCCATATGTTATGGTACCTTCATTTCTGCTCCGTCAATAAAATTATTGTAGAAGAATATGTAGACCACGCAACGGCGATCATGCTTGAAGAAGAAAGTGGAAAGGGCTATTTTAAAGAAGTTACGCTAAATCCTTCAGTCCGGGTAAAAGATTCTACGATGATTGCACAGGCCATTGAATTGCACAAAAAAGCAAGTGAATATTGTTTTATTGCCAATTCAGTCAACTTTCCGGTATTGCACAAGCCCAACGTCAGTATCAGCACATCCAGCTAAATGAATAAACTTTCTTCTTCAAATGATATGCTGTGAATTGACAAGAACGGCGATACCTGATCGAATTACTTCATAGCTTGGCGCTATTTATTGGCTAACCGCTCCTGCAATTCCCGACGAAAAGTTATACCGACAGGTAAAGACGTATTATTGATCTGCACCATGCCATGCTCATATTTGATCACCTTATTGATCGAAGCAATGTAGGATTTGTGGATACGGACAAACTTTGATGCTGGCACCTGTGTGAGAATTTGTTGGGTGGTGCTTGCTGTTAAAAAAGTTTGTCCCGGGGTAACAATTTTTACGTAATTGCCAAAGCTCTGAATAAAATCAATCTGCGATAATTTAACCTCAATAATACGACCATCCATGCGTATACTAATCGATTTGGGTTCTTCTTCCTGGGGTGACAGGACCGTATTATACGACAAAAAACGTTGAACAGCCTTAAAAAAACGGGGGAATGAAATAGGTTTTAATAAATAATCGACAACGCCATAGTCATAACTCTCCAATGCGTATTCGGAATAGGCTGTTGTCAAAATCGTTTTGGGTGGATTATCCAGCATCTTCAAAAACTCCATCCCATTAATTTCGGGCATTTCAATATCCAGGAAGATTAAATCTACTTTGTTCTCCCGAAGAAACTCCAATGCCTCAAAAGCATTATAACATTGAGCAACCAACTGTAGATCAGTACTTCTTTCAATATAATTGACCAGGACATAATGCGCGGCAGGTTCATCATCAACCACGATACAGCTTTTTTTATTCATTGTTTAAAGATTGATAACCAATGACACCTCATACTCTTCTTTCCTGGAATCTGCGGCCAACACGTAGCGATTAGGATACAAGAGCTTTAATCGAGCTATCGTATTTTCCAAACCAATTTTTGCTGAGAACACATTCCTTTTCTTGACCGGAACAGAATTTCGGACATGCAAATATAAGTTCCCTTTTTCAATCTTGATTGAAATATGTACAAAACAATCTTCAATACTGCAGGTTCCGTGTTTAAAAGCATTTTCCACAAAAGTAATCAATAACATTGGCGCTATCTGATAATTGATATCTTCCTCTTTTTGATAGTCAAATTCAATTTTCGTTCGATAGCCTAACCGCTCGCGTTCCAGTTCAATATAACTTGAAATAAAATCAATTTCATCATCCATAGGCACATACTCCCGTTCACTGCTCTCCATTTGATAACGAAGCAGCTGAGACACTTTGATGATCAATTCAGAAGTACGTTCCGGATACTTTAGATTAATACCATAAATGGTATTTAACGTGTTGAATAGAAAATGTGGGTTGAGCTGCTTTTTTAAATGCGACAGTTGCGTTTGATTGGAAAGCAGTTCGCGTCTGGTCTTCACCCGTTGAAAGCGGTAAAATTCGATAAATTGGATACTGCCCAATATGCAGATCAACGAGCCCAATAATACACCAAATTGATAATGGAATGTTTTCTGTACAAGATTCTTATAGAGAAAACAATTCTTGTAAATGACGTTATCCGTCAGCTCTTTTAATATCAGTGCAAAAATCAGCAGCGTTGCCACCGAAGCCAGAATATACAACAGGGGTTTATTCTTTTTAAGCAGTAATGGCAATAGAAAAAAGCGATTTAGTTGCGCATGCGCATAAAGGATCAGGAAATAGAGCACCCCCATCAAAAATCCCTTCCAACTCAGGATCAAAATCCAGTCGTTCAACGTAAAGAGGATAAACGAAAAGATCAATAGGACGACTTCCTGTATCATCTTGTTCTCCAAAACCTTTCTCATAATCCTTTTTTTTTGTTAAAATTCTGTTACAAAGTAAGAGTTTTAAGTTTATAACAGCAGAAAAATAAATGACGAATTAAATTGGTCACTTTTAAACACGATAGATCATTTAAAAGGGGCCTTACAGCCTAGCTCATCGCTATCTTCGTGTCCATAAAATGATAGATAACCTATGCTGAAATTGAATTTAGTGCTGTCATTGGCTGTGTCACTTGCGACATCCTCCTCCTTCGCTCAGACGCTTACACTGCGCGACGCCGTAGAACAGGGTCTTGCAAATTATGGAAATATCAAGGCAAAGGAATATTATCTCCAGTCTTCCCTGCAGACCAATGAACAAGTCAAACGCGACTTTTGGCCCAATCTGAACATCGTAGCGCAACAGGACTTTGGAACAGTCAATGGACAAAATGGTCCACTGTATGGATTTGGCGGACTAGGGGTAGCTTCTTCAGGAGCCGCTCTTCCCGAACAAAATTGGAATGCCGCATTTGGTGCGCTTTACTTAGCCAACGTCAATTGGGACATTTACACCTTTGGACGAAAAAAAGAACGGATCGAATTGGCCAAATCTGACACCAAACGACTACAGGCCGATCTCGGCCAGGAACAGTTCCAGCATAAAGTCAAGATTGCTGCAGCTTACCTCAATTTATTGGCCAGTCAGCGCTTGGAAAAAAATCAACAGATGAACCTCGACCGTGCACTGGTATTTTTAAATATCGCTGCCACGAAAGTAAAAAACGGCATATTGCCCGGCGTAGATTCAACGCTAGCTTCTGCCGAAGTCTCACGCGCAAAGATCAGCCTCAACCAGGCCAGCGAAAATGTTAAAGAGCAAAACAACAAATTAACAGTACTGATGGGAATACCAGCAAAAAACCTGCAAATAGATACCTTACTCGTCCAGAAAACACCAGTACAGCTAACTCCCCTTTCAGACAACTTGATTGAAAGTAATCCTATTCTGCAATTTTATAAAAGTAAAATTGAATTGGGTGAACAACAATTAAAACTATCAACCAAAGAATATCTTCCCACTGTAAGCGCCTTTGGTGTTTTTCAGACAAGAGGATCAGGTTTTAAGAGCGACTACATTACGGATCTACAAGCTTATAGCACAAATTATTGGCAAGGAGTTCGTCCCAGTAGGCAAAATTATCTCTTGGGATTGGGCATAAACTGGAATCTGACTTCTATTGCACGCATTAATAAAAAAATCAGTGCACAGCGCTTTACGAATGATGCCCTAAGAGAAGAATACCAAACCGCCGAAGCCCAATTGGCAGCACAGCTGGATGCTGCTGATGTTAAAATTCAATTGGCCCGAAAAAGTGATTTAGAAGCTCCCCGACAAGTATCGGCAGCCCAGCAAGCTTACAATCAAAAAATGACGATGTATAAAAACGGCCTAGCTACGCTTGTCGACGTTACACAGACCCTTTATACACTCAATAGAGCCGAAACCGATCGTGAGATCGTCCACATCAACCTTTGGCAGTCGCTTTTATTAAAAGCCGCAGCTGCGGGAGATTTTGATATTTTCAACAAAGAACTATAAATAACATTACATGAATTTAATACGTTTTGCCTTACGCAAGCCGATATCCATCCTCGTACTCGTATTGGGACTTATTGTCTTTGGCATAGGTGCCGTTCGATCGATCAAGGTGGATATCCTGCCAAAAATGAACCTTCCGGTTATTTATATTGCCCATCCATTTGGTGGCTATTCGCCGGATCAAATGGAATCTTATTTTGCTAAAAACTACGTTAATATCCTTCTTTTTGCCAATGGGGTCAAGTCTATTGAGACCAAGAATATTCAAGGTCTGACCTTAATGAAAGTATCGTATTACGAAGACACCAACATGGCACAGGCTGCAGCCGAGCTAAGTGCCCTGGCCAATCGGATCCAGGCCTCCTTTCCTCCAGGCTCGCAACCGCCGTTCATCATTCGCTTTGATGCCTCGTCGCTTCCTGTAGGTCAACTGGTATTGAGCAGTAGCAAACGATCCAATAATGAACTGCAAGATCTGGCCAACGTCTATGTCAGGGCATCATTTACATCAATCCCCGGCTTATTGTCCCCACCTCCTTTTGGGGGAAGTCCACGCACAATTGAGGTCAACGTTGATCCCGATTTAATGCGGAGCCACAATATGACACCCGACCAAGTCGTAGAAGCGCTACGACTGAACAATCAAACTGCCCCGGCAGGAAACGTACGCATTCAGGATAAAAACTACATTACGCCGACCAATACTACCATTAAAGAGGTCAAAGATTTTGAAAAAATCCCGCTATTTAAAGGTGGTGTACAAAATCTTTACCTTGGAGATATCGCTACGGTAAAGGACGGAGCTGATGTTACTGCAGGCTACGCCTTGGTCAACGGCAAGCGCTCCGTATACGTCAGTATTGCCAAAGCTGGCGATGCCTCCACATGGGAAGTCGTCCAGAACTTAAAAGCAGCTTTACCAAAAATTCAGGAGAATTTGCCCGACGACGTCAAGTTATCGTATGAATTTGATCAATCCGTTTATGTCATCAATTCGGTAAAGAGTTTGATTACCGAAGGTGCCATCGGAGCTATCCTGACCGGACTTATGGTGCTCCTATTTTTAGGTGATCGAAGAGCCGCGCTGATCGTTATCCTGACCATACCGATATCCGTGATATCCGGAGTGCTCTTTCTGAAACTCTTCGGGCAGACCATCAACCTCATGTCCCTCAGCGGACTAGCCCTGGCTATTGGTATCTTGGTCGACGAAAGTACGGTAACGATCGAGAATATACACCAGCATCTGGATATGGGTAAACCCAAAGCCTTGGCTATCTGGGATGCCTGTAAGGAGATCGCCTTACCAAAATTATTGATCCTGCTCTGTATATTAGCCGTATTTGCACCTGCATTTACCATGACGGGAATTCCGGGCTCGCTATTTCTTCCCTTGGCCCTGTCCATTGGATTTTCGATGATCGTATCCTTTCTTCTTTCGCAGACATTCGTTCCCATCATGGCAAACTGGTTTATGAAAGATCATGCCCATAAGGCTCCACATGCGACCAAATCCGAGGGTTTAAATGCAGATGAAGCCCAGTTTGCAGCATCTGGACTGACCGTAGAATCCGAACAGGATACCTTGAATCAGAAGAAACTATTGGTGGAACGTGACGACTTTAACAACGATGGAAAGATCAGTATTTTTGAACGGTTCAGAAACAGATTCATGAAAATGATCGATCGCTTGTTCAAAAGAAAGAAAACCATTACGGTGATCTATCTGCTTGGAGCGCTAAGTCTTGTTGTCATTTTACTTTCCACGATAGGCCAGGATGTATTTCCGAAAGTCAACTCCAGCCAGTTTCAAATGCGCCTTCGTGCCGCTGAAGGTACACGTATCGAACGCACCGAAGAAAAAGCAAAACTGGCGCTGGCCGAACTGGAAAAACTGGTTGGCAAAGAACATATCAGCATATCTTCTGTCTATATCGGTCAGCACCCCGGGCAGTTTTCAGTATCGCCGATCTATCTTTTCATGGCCGGTCCACATGAAGCTGTTTTCCAAATAGCACTGAAAGACTACCATCATGATATGGACAGTTTCCGTGATGAATACCGAAAACGCCTGAAAGCAGCAGTTCCCGATGTACAGGTATCCTTTGAACCGATCGAACTTACGGATAAAGTATTAAGCCAGGGGTCGCCTACCCCTATTGAAGTTCGGATAGCAGGAAAAAACAAAAAAAACAACGAGAAGTACGCCGGAAAATTGATCGAGAAACTAAAAGCCATCCCTTACTTTAGAGATGTACAATTAGCACAATCCATTAAATATCCTTCGTACGATATTAAAATAGATCGCATTAGAGCTGCACAATTGGGTATCGATCTCAGCGAAGTGACACGATCGCTTATCGCATCCACCTCATCTTCGCGTTATACCGAAAAAAACACCTGGATCGATGAAAAAGCAGGACTCTCATATAATGTCCAAGTTCAGGTTCCCATCGATAAAATGAAAGATGAGAAAGAAATCGGTGAAATCCCTTTATTGAAAAATTCGGCGCGACCAATACTGAGCGACGTTGCAACCATCACACCGTCCTTCACTTATGGAGAAAATGACAATTTGGGCGCGATGCCCTATGTATCAGTTACAGCAAATATTGATCATACCGATTTGAAAACAGCCTCCAAAGATGTAAAACGTAGTATCAAAGCCCTTGGTGAACTCCCGCGTGGATTATCCATGGAGCAAATAGGCCTCGGAAAAGTATTGGAAGAAACCATGAGCAGCCTTGAATCTGGTTTGGCTGTAGCCATTATCGTTATATTCCTGATGCTATCAGCCAATTTCCAATCGTTCAAAGTTTCTATGGTTGTACTCACCACAGTTCCTGCGGTGGTGCTGGGGTCATTACTTCTATTGTTGTTAACCGGATCTACCCTCAACTTACAATCCTACATGGGGATTATCATGTCGGTGGGTGTATCCATTGCGAACGCTGTTCTACTCATCACCAATGCCGAACATATCCGTCGGCATCATGGAGATGCGCTGGCTGCAGCTCGTGAGGCAGCATCCTTACGGCTTAGACCCATTATCATGACCAGTTTGGCCATGATTGTAGGCATGCTCCCTATGGCTATTGGCCATGGCGAAGGTGGTGAACAAGTTTCACCACTCGGTAGAGCCGTCATTGGCGGATTACTATTTTCAACATTTGCCGTACTCGTCATCTTACCGCTCATATTTGCTTGGGCGCAAGAAAAAAGCAGTACACAATCGATCTCATTAGATCCTGAAGACAAAGAAAGTAAACACTATATTGCCGCATTAAAACCTTTATCGTAAAAGCAGTATAATCTATAAAATATGAAAAATAATTTGTTCAAAATATTATCTATCGCCGGCCTGATCGCATCCTTAACAGGATGCCATTCGGCAGCCGAGGAAAATGTCAAAAAAGAAAGTCCCGAAGCTGCAGCTCCGGCAATGGAGACATTTGTACCTTCTAAACAGAAATTAACCAATAAAATGCAGATCCCTGGGGAAATCACGGGATTCCAGCAGGTCGAAATTTACGCCAAGGTCAGCAGCTATGTCAAAAGCCTCAATGTGGACATCGGCAGTAAAGTGCATGCAGGCCAGTTGTTGGCTGTCTTGGAAGCTCCCGAATTGAGTTCACAGCTATCTGCTGCAAAATCGCGGCTCAAATCGCAAGAAGCAGTTTATATGGCTACAAAGAGCACTTACGATAGACTCTTCGAAACCAGCAAGGTGGAAGGAACTGTGGCTAGACTCGATCTTGAGGTTGCTGAGTCAAAAAAGAATGCTGATTTTGCCCAGTACCAAGCCGCTAAATCAGCCTATGCAGAAGTACAAAACCTCTTGAATTATTTGGAAATCAGAGCACCCTTCGACGGTGTCATCGCAACAAGAAATGTCAATCAAGGCGCCTATGTTGGTCCAGCTGGCCGTGGTTCGGAAATGCCCATCATGACCATTCAACAACAACGTAAACTCCGGTTAGCCGTTGCTGTTCCGGAACAATATTCGGGTTTTCTAGCTGAAAACCAGCCCTTGCAATTTACCGTCAAATCATTGCCTGGACAAACTTTCTCCGGTAAGATTGCACGTAAATCGGGTGCCTTGGACAGTAGATTAAGATCCGAACGGGTAGAAATTGATATTAACAATATCGACAACAAGCTATTGCCCGGCATGGTCGCAGAGGTCGAATTACCTTTAACATCGCAAGACAGTACTTTCGTTGTGCCAAAATCAGCGGTATTTACTTCGGGCGAAGGAAGCTTTGTGATTGCTGTCGTTGCTGGCAAAACCCAACGTATCCCCGTACAGAAAGGGCGCAGCATCGATGGTCAGATTGAAATATTTGGCGACGTAAAACAAGATACTAAATTGGTCAGCAAAGCGGATGAAGAGATTATAGACGGGACCTCAGTCAACTAGGATCGTCATAAAATCGCATAAATAAGGGCTTGTCCAATCTTTTTGGACAAGCCCGTTCTAATTTTAAATACCCATAAATTTAAAAGGTTGGGCAACCTTAAACAGCGTATTTGAAATGCCATTTATTGCCATCCCTTGCTTCATATCCAACTTCATCGTTGGAGCACCTTTCTTTAAATCAAATTTAGCCAGATCCACCCACAACGTTCCCGGAACCAATACATTCTCAAAATAATAGACTTTATTCTTCTGATCAGCTACAGATCGCCACCGCGTAGAGGAAATATTGGGCTCCGTTTCGGAACTTATTCCAAATGGAACCGAACAGTTTCTGATCACACTGAAAACGCTCGCAACAGAAAGCCGCAAATCATCTGTCTGCGGAATCGCATTAATGTAATAAGAAGCCCTCACAAAACGATCAGCAGCGCGGTTTGTTCCTGGAAGCATAATGGTTCCCGGAATTCCCTGCCAATACCTGTTTAGCGCAAGTTGATCTTCGAAGACAGGAGAATTTGTCATGACGGTATAAGCCGCATCGTGATGAATAACCAATTTCCCGTTAATATATTCAAATATAGCGTTATCGCCTGTGGCATCTGAAAGCGATAAATGCACCGTCGTAAATTTGGTAGTGCCCGGGATATAATCACTTACAATCACAAATGGTTCATCCTTTAAGGCAGATACGGCTTCATTGACGGTCGCAAAATTATCCAAAACATATTGGGCCCAAGCCGAGATTGCAAGACCTTTTTTTGGTCCCGCTGGATCAAATTTAGGATAAGTAGATTCGACAAGCCAGAGTACATTGGCCACTAATCCCTTTTCATTTAAACCATCGACCGTAGCAATGTCCCACGCACTGGAAACAACACTACCATATTGTGAAGTCCACTGCAATGACTGCGGCCCTACCTCCCCGCTTCTTGCTACGCCGCGCGGAAATACCCATAAATTGGCCGTGATATCGTCTCTCCAGTCCATACTTCTAGCTGTGATAACGGTCTGATTAGGTCCTTTATAAACAACGCGTGTACAGGATCGACCTTCGTTAGCAACAAAAAGAAAGACGATCAACATAAATTGTGCAAGATACTTCATATGTATAGATTTTTTTAATAAGTGATAACAGCTTTTTTGCCTTTGAGGATAAAAGGATCTAATATCTTAAACAATAATTCGGACTTATTGTTTGTCTAAGCTGTAACCGGCATGATTTAATCCGGCACAGCTTAGACAAGCATAAGCTACAGCAGTAGTAGATGGCTTTGGGTACTATTCAGTTGCTTTCGGGTCAATTGCTGCGGCCGCTGCAGTTAATGCCAAAGCACCCCCAACGATCATAGCCTCCTGTCCTTTTTTTTCCTTAACAGCCAGCACGTCTCCGCGCTTATTATACAGTTCTAGAATATTATTAAGTGCTACTGCACCGGTCTGCCAAAGCTGGACTGCATAAAATTTTTGCTCCGTAGTTTTAACAATAGCTTTACCATCTTCTAAAATCGAATAAGTCAAATAGCTACGTAAACTGTAAGGTGAATCAGCACCTTCAAATCGGGCTAGTTTTACCGCAAAACTTTCGCCACTCATATCATACATATACACTTTTTCTTTTTGGGATGATCGTACAATGGATTTAACATCGTTTTTAAAATCAAAATAATGCCCATCCACATAGGCATGCGGTGGGATAAGTACGACATCTTTAGGCAAACTTACCGACCCCGTGATATAACCGTTCACCCAAGTTTCGTTAAATATAGTGGATTTACTGGCGTTTATATCGGAAACCGAAGCATTCATCTTTCCATTAAAAGCAGCTTGTTCAGCAGAATAGCTTTGCGTTTTACCATTAATAACCATGGCCGAACTCTTAAGATCCCATAAGATCGGTTTATCGATTTTATTTTCTATCCGAAGGTAAATTCGACCATCTCTGTCGGCGAAGGAATAATCAATCTGTACCGTATCATTTTTAAATGAAAACGTTCCCTTGTCTTCGTCTTTTTTTACGTTCTCCCCATTGAACGTCATGAGATAGTTGGAAGAACAGGCTGAAAGAAAAACAGCACAATACATTAGCAGGAGAACTTTAAATACTTTTCGCATAATATCAGGATATCTTAGTGTAATTACACAGCACGATTGCTGTTGTATAACAATATAAAAAACTATTATTAAAAAAACAGCGAACCGACATAAAATAATTTCCTAATTAGGGTATTAATCGCAAAGTATCGCTGTTGCTATAAAATAGAAAATGATCATTATATCCTTCTTAATGGAGAATATGGTATTCGATTGATCGTAATCATAAACAAAGCAAGGAATATTCTCAACTGTTGGTCAGATTAGCGCGACAAAAACGATTAAACGAATAGAAGTTTTTTTAACCGGAAGGCAAAAGCTATATTTACAATCAACTAAACCCAATTCAATGAAAGAGAAATTTATCGACAGAAAAGATCAACAGGCCAATAAGATATTTGAAAGAAGGACACTATCCTCCGATTATAGAACGATTATTCCCTTACTGTCTCCTGGCATGGAAATCTTGGATGTGGGCTGTGGTACCGGAACACTCACGAATGAGGTCGCGACTTATATCGGTGACGGAACCATAATCGGGCTCGATAATACACAGCCTTTTATAGATAGTGGCAATGAACTATATGGCAACACCAAAAATCTACGCCTGGTCTGCAGCAATATTTTTGATTATCAGCCTCCACATCCGTTCGACCTGATTATAACGGCGCGCACCATGCAATGGTTAAGTGATGTTCCCAGAGCATTAGGCTTATTTAAATCCTGGTTAAAACCTGGCGGACAAATCTCTATTTTAGACTACAATCATACCGCCATTGAATGGACCCCCGCTCCGCCAGAAAGCATGCGCACATTTTACCGCACTTTCCTGCAATGGAGAGCAGATGCAGGGATGAACAATCGTGTTGCTGATGAGGTCGCTGCACTGCTCCAGCAAGCAGGTTTCCATTCGGTTCAGGTTATCAATGCCGATCAGATCTACAAAAAAGGAGAAGCTAACTTTGATACCAATCTGGCCATCTGGAACAAAGTCGCCCAGTCGCGACAAATGGTTACGGAAGGGTATATCTCGGACGAACTTCGCTTACAGGCTATCGCCGAATACAGCCAATGGATCGAAACAGAAGCGAAAAGCATGACACTTAAAATGAACGATGTACGGGCTAAAGTATAATCTCCTTTTATTCGTTTTCCTCCTACTGACACTCCCCGGCCTGGCCGTAAAAGCACAGCTCAGGGATACCATGATCAATGTAGGCAACCACAACCTTCATTTTACTTTAATGGAGGGAAAAGGTATCCCCATTGTCTTTGAATCTGGAGGGGGAAATGATGCTTCCGTTTGGAGAAAGCTATTGGAACCCCTGTCCAGCAAATTGGGTGCACCGTTAATTACTTATGACCGGGCGGGCTTTGGAAAAAGTGAAATAGACACCGTTAACATTAGCTTGACAAATGAAGTAAAGGATCTTAAAACTGCCTTGCAGCAATTGGGCTATCGTGATCGGTACTTTTTTGTTGCCCACTCCTTCGGTGGTAACTATACGATGAAATTTATAACGACCAATCCCTGACAGGTTGTCGGCACCGTAATGATCGATATTGTCTCCCCTTATTTCATGACTATGGAGCGATCCAAATCATTGAAGAGAGAATATGCCAATGAGCTTGATCACATAAAAAAAGAAAGCTTAGGGTTCTATCACCTCGTTTTAAACTACGAAGCGTCAACGGCTGTTTTACATGAGGTTGCTGAAAAAATCAATGTCCCTATGACTGTCATTGGCTCAGGAAAATCACCTTTTGAAGAACCCGATCGCAGTTTATTTATTGCTGCCCTTAAAAAATTTGCTGATCAAAAAAGCAATAGACGTTATATTTTAGCCGAAAATGCGGAGCATCATGTCTTTTACGATGAACCGGATTTAGTTATTGATGAAATCGTCAAACTATATCAACAAACCGCATTCGAGTAATCAAAAAGTCTATCGCTAAAACCGATTTTATTTGTAGCTTAGCAATGCTGTACAACACACAACAACTTATCTTATGGATCATCAGGCCCAAAATGTCATCGATACACCGAGCAACAATACGGTGTTTATGGTATGGAATTTCCACGAAAATGTGGTCATTAAAGATGTCTTCCAACGCTTATGTGCATTGGTTGTCAATCTCAACAATTCGGCGCAGGTACGTTCAAACCTTGTAAAAGCAAGCGTGGTATTGGGCATAAGTCACCATGCCTGGAAAAAGCTTGAACTCAACGAACCTATGCCAAAGGAATTGGTTCCTTTCGAACCTATCATCGGTCAAAAACATATTGCTGTAGCTACCCCCGGAGATTTACATTTCCATATTCGCGCTTATGAAAAAAGCTATTGCATTGACATGGCGACCGAAATAGCAGCCTTATTAAGTCCCGTTGCGGATTGCAAGGAGGAAATTCATGGGTTCAGATATTGGGATGGCCGAAGTATCTTGGGTTTTGTCGACGGAACGGAAAATCCCCTTGGTGAGGATCGTGCTTTCTTTGGTATCGTTGGTGATGAGGATGCAGCCTATACGGGTGGAAGCTATTTATTTGTACAAAAATATATTCACGACATGAACGCCTGGCGTTCTTTACCCGTCGCTGAACAGGAGAAGGTCATCGGCAGAAGCAAAGCAAACGATATTGAGATGGGCGACGATGAAAAACCGACTAATTCACATTCGGCCCTAGCCAATGTCGGTGACGATTTGAAAATTGTTCGCGACAATATGCCTTTTGGGCAAATCGCAACAAATGAAATGGGAACCTACTTTATCGCTTACGCCAGCACATTCAGTACCGTACAATTGATGCTGAACAGAATGTTTATTGGTGAACCCGAGGGGAATTACGATAGAATACTGGACTTTAGTACGGCCCATACCGGCTCCCTGTTCTTCTGCCCAACAATTAATATGCTGAAAGAATTTGCAGGTTAAAAGCTGTATCCCCACTATCTCGGATCATTTCCAACAGGATTTCCCAACGTAGAGCACTGGATCATGGAATATGGTCCCACAAATTTATTTTTAAAACTACACGACAAAAAAAATGGAAATCACTATTATTCAGCTAGGTGACGAAAACATTGCTGAAGTTAAAGGTTCAGGCGTCTTTATCCATAATCTCGATGATGGTCTACAGATTATGGTCGACTGTGGCGCGCAAGAAGCATACAAAGCAATTATTTATCAAGAGAACATCACAGACGATTTCTTCGAACTTAAAACAAAACTTGCCGGTGAAATTCTTCAAAAATATACGCAGTATGGCTTTGACATTGCCATCGTTGGCGATTTCTCCAGATACAACAGCAAAAGTCTAAACGATTTTATCTACGAAAGCAATAAATCAAAGAAAATCAATTTTGTAGGTACGCGTGAAGAAGCGATAGCCAGATTTTCAAATCGTTAAGTCATGCATATTGAATCAGAAAGATTAGCGATTCGCCCCATTATGGCAGAAGACAGTCAGGCCGTATTCGGTTACCGTTCGGATAAAGAAACCAATAAATACCAGGGCTGGATTCCAGACTCTTTGGCAGAATTCGATGCATTTATTGCTAAAAATCCGGGCACATTCAATCAACCAGAGTCCTGGTTTCAGCTCGTTATGACCGACAAAATAGCAAAGGCTGTAATCGGCGATATTGGCGTTCACTTTTTTGGTACTGAACACCTGCAGGTGGAATTGGGCTGTACCATAAAAAAAGAATTCCAGCAACAGGGTTATGCCAAAGAAGGACTAAAAACAGTTATAGCGGCCCTGTTCCGTCAAGGGAAAAATGGACAGCTGCACATCTTCCAGGAATGAAAAGTAGGGTCAAAATTCAAATGAGGAAAAAATCTATGTTGGGAACACAGAAACAGCTCCCTAAAATTTATTTGGGACACATGTGAAAGATGATGATTTAAGTTCCGATAATTTGATTTAAGAGAAAACAACCTTATCTTGTAAATAAACACATTAGCCATGCACAATACGTTACGATTTGAAAAATACCTATTGGAAGATTTTGATGCTTTCCACGACCTGGTGAAAGCGGATGATGTCATGAAATATATTACCGGCAAAGGATTAACTGAAGAACAGGCCCGCAGAAAATTCGATTCGATTCTCGCGATCAACCAGGATCCAGATTTAGGCTACTTTAAAGTCATTGAAGCCGATACACAAAGACTTTTGGGGGACTGCAAACTGGTTAACTATAAAAAAGATCCAACAGTATTCGAAATTGGTTATTTGCTCCGCAAAGAACATTGGGGAAAGGGGCTGGGAACACAGATTTGCGAGTCGATGCTAGCCCTTGCCACAACATTAAATCCAGATAAAGATGTGATTGGTATTATTGATCCCGATAACACCGCATCGAGACGACTACTGAGCAAATTCGGATTCAAAAGTTTCTTCGTTGGGATAGAAGACGATATTGCCACAGAAAAATTGCTGCTCAAACGGACAGCATCCGAATAAACAAAGCCCATACGAATATTAAAAACAATAGGAACTGTATATGCCCAAACCGAACAAAAAGTCAATGAAGTTTAAGGTAAAAACAACTTACAATACACACGAAAGTCTTCAAGATACCTTATCATTCTTTGGCGTAAATTGCCACCGCCCCTATTATATTTCTTCTGGAAATCCAATTTTTGAATACCCAAGCAATGCTTTTCGTATTGATTATTATGCCATCTGTATCTGTACGGCGGGCGATATTGATATTCAGGTAGACAATCAGGAATACCATATCTCGACAAATCATATCCTCGTATCCGCCCCAACAACAATTATCCGCTTTTCGCAGGTCAGTCCCGACTTTAGAATGAAGCTACTCTTTTTTGACAAAGCGTTCCTGCTTAAACATATTGTCAATCCATTCTTTATTGAGCAACTGGGGCTTTTCAAAAATTCGACCTTTACCATTGTCAGCTATCAAGACAAACAAATTGACAAGCTATTAAAATTAATAGACTACCTTAAAGAAGTTACCTTAAGGACAACGCATTTTACAGCAGATATTATCCGCACGATCATCTTTAACCTACTGCTAGAAATCGCCGACGAATTGGCCTCTAAAGACCACAATACAACGGAAAGTGGGCAAGAGACCAACAACCTATTCTATAAGTTTACAGACCTGGTGCAGCGACATAGCAATCAATACAAAGAGGTACAATATTACGCCGACCAGTTATTTATTTCAAACAAATACCTTATTCAGGTTGTTAAAAGAGCATCAGGTAAAACGCCACATGAAATTATTGATGAGCATGTACTTAAAGAAGCCTATGTGCTGCTCGGGAATCCCGAAAAGACAATCTCAGAAATTTCTTATGAAATCGGATTTAATTCCATCTCAGCATTTGGTCGTTTTTTCAAAAAATACGCCACCTTATCGCCATCTGAATACCGAAAGCGACAAAATATGTAGATAGAGGAAATTCGGTAGAACAATAGCGAATTTGAGGGCACAAATGATTAAGGTGGTCTTAGTAACTTTACTCAAGAATTAAAAAACATAAGAATCATGAAAGAAATCACCTCAAAATTCGACAAAGTATTAAATGCATCTGCTGAATATGGAAATGTAAATCATGAACCTGATTCAAGCAAAGAACAACAACGTAATACGCCGAAAAAATCGATGCCCTTTTCTGATCAGATCGGAAACTATCAACGTAATAAAGGTATTCCACCAAAATCATATAAAGACAGTAAAATCTACATCGTCGGAAGTGGTATAGCAGGGATGTCTGCAGCCTACTATTTTATCCGCGATGGCCATGTTCCTGCTGAAAACATCACCTTCCTTGAACAGCTCCATGTGGAAGGCGGCTCGTTAGATGGCGCCGGGAATGCAACCGACGGCTATGTCATCCGTGGGGGCCGGGAAATGGATATGACCTACGAAAATCTTTGGGACATGTTTCAGGACATTCCTGCATTGGAGATGCCTGCGCCCTACAGTGTCCTGGATGAGTACCGTTTGATTAATGACAACGACTCCAACTATTCCAAAGCAAGGCTTATTCATAAACTGGGTGAGATAAAAGATTTCAGTAAGTTTGGCCTAGGTAAGCTAGATCAGCTGGCCATCATTCGATTGCTGCTCAAAAATAAAGAAGATTTAGATGATTTAACCATCGAAGACTACTTCAGCGAGTCATTTTTATCCAGCAATTTCTGGACTTTCTGGCGGACCATGTTTGCTTTCGAAAACTGGCATAGTTTACTTGAGCTGAAATTGTACATGCACCGTTTTTTGCATGCGATCGATGGATTGAACGATCTTTCATCACTTGTATTCCCAAAATACAACCAATACGATACCTTTGTGACCCCTTTGCGCAAAGTACTCCAAAGCAAAGGTGTAAACATTCGATTCAATGTGTTGGTCAAAGACCTGGATATCCAAAGCAATACCGATGGAAAAGTTGTGGAAGCCCTGATTACAGAACAAGATGGCAAAGAAGTGAAAATACCGGTCGGAAAAGAAGATTTCGTCATTGTGACCACCGGATCAATGACAGAAGATACTTTCTACGGGGACAACAAAAATGCGCCGATCATCGGTATCGACAACAGCAGCAGCGGTCAGAGTGCAGGCTGGAAACTCTGGAAAAATCTCGCCGCGAAATCGGCCATATTCGGCAAACCCGAAAAGTTCTGCAGTAACATCGAAAAATCGGCCTGGGAATCTGCAACCCTTACCTGTAGACCTTCGGCGTTGGTCGAAAAACTCAAAGAATATTCGGTTAATGACCCTTATTCTGGAAAAACCGTTACGGGCGGTATTATTACCATTACCGACTCCGATTGGCTGATGAGTTTCACCTGTAATAGACAACCTCATTTCCCCGGCCAACCGGATGATGTTCTTGTCTTGTGGGTATATGCTTTATTTATGGATAAAGAAGGAAATTACATCAAAAAACCAATGCCACAATGTACCGGAGATGAGATTCTGGCTGAACTATGTTACCATTTGGGCATTATCGATCAACTGGACGATGTCATCAACAATACGATTGTACGTACGACATTTATGCCCTACATTACCTCTATGTTTATGCCAAGAGCAAAGGGTGACCGTCCGAGAGTGGTACCTGAGGGTTGTAAAAACCTGGGCTTAATCGGTCAGTTTGTTGAAACCAACAATGATGTGGTCTTTACGATGGAAAGCTCGGTACGTACCGCACGGATTGCCGTGTACGAACTGTTAAATTTAAACAAACAGGTTCCGGATATCAATCCGTTACAATATGACATCCGCCATCTTTTAAAAGCGGCCAAAACATTAAACGATGACAAACCGTTTGTGGGTGAAGGTTTGTTGCGCAAAGTACTTAAAGGTACTTACTTCGAACATATCTTACCGATCGGTTCAGAGGAACAGGAAGAACATGAATCGTTCTTGACTGAACAGATCACCAAATTCAAAGATTGGTTAAAAGGAATTAAAGGATAAGGATTACAACCTGCACCATTTCTCCGTGGTGCAGGTTTTTACGAATTGAAAAAACAATAACATCATGGACTTTAAAAATATAACGATAGCTGGAAGTGGCGTTTTAGGTTATCAAATCGCTTTCCAAACAGCCTTTCATGGCTATCATGTCACCGTGTATGACATCAGCGACGATGTATTAAAAAAAGCTGCCGCAAAATTTGATATTTTAGCGCAGGCATTCGAGAAAGATCTACAGGCGAGTAAAGCACAACTGGCTGCGACTTTCGATAGACTCAGCTATAGTTCAGATCTTGCATCGGCTGTAGCAAAAGCAGATCTTCTGATCGAAGCCGTTCCCGAAAATCCCGCTATTAAAATTGGCTTCTACCAAGAGCTGGCCAAAGTCGCACCGGAGAAAACCATTTTTACCACAAACTCCTCAACCTTGCTACCAAGTCAATTTGCACAAGAAACCGGCCGCCCCGAGAAGTTCTTGGCATTGCACTTTGCCAACGAAATCTGGAAGCACAATACGGCCGAAATTATGGGCCATCCGGGTACAGACAAAGCGGTATTTGAGCAGGTTGTAAATTTTGCAAAATCGATTGGCATGGTTGCACTCCCGCTGCATAAAGAACAGCCTGGTTATATTGTAAACTCCTTGCTTGTTCCCTTACTTTCCGCAGCAACGGATCTTTTGGTCAACGAAGTAGCTGATGCAGAGACAATCGACAAAACCTGGATGGTTGCCACCGGAGCTCCAACTGGCCCCTTTGGGATACTCGATATTGTAGGAATCACGACAGCGTATAATATCAACAAAATGAATGCTGAGGCAACAAATGACCCAGTAAAGATTAAAACAGTGGCCTATCTAAAAGAACATTTTATAGACAAAAACAAATTAGGCGTCGCTACTGGAGAGGGGTTCTATACCTACCCCAACCCCACTTATCAATCGCCTGACTTTTTAAAGTAAGTTGGCCATAAGCAACAAATCGTCCCAACATACATCTGGGGCGATTTGTTGGTTCTAACGTCCGTTATAGTGCCTGCGATTAACTGATGGGACATGGACGCTACTGCTAATTGGCATAAACAGCATTCAGCCATGCAAAAGTTGAGCGATGCTGTTCATTCAATACCGGTTTATTGATGCCCATTGTTTTAAGAATGGCGTCGAAGGCTTCACCGATCATAAAATCATCGCGGTTACTAAAAAAAGAAATCACCAGATCTTTCTGAACGTCCATATAGACCATATTGTGAAATCCGGTAGATTCCCCCGAATGAAACAAGATTGTATTATCGCCAAGATGCTGTATAAACCATCCCAAGTGATAGGCTATTCCATCCTTTACCGGCATTGCGTTTTGGGCTAACAACTGTTTCAGCTCCGGCTGTTGTAACCTGTCTTTTATTAAAAAATTCGCCCATGTATGATACTCATCGGCAGATAAGTAAACACCACCATCACCCTGTGTCGCACTGGTCACACTCTGATCGGCAAACAGATAGGAATTTTTCCCTACATGATAACCATATGCTCGCTCTTCCACTGTATCACCGGGTGTATAAACCATTCCCTTGATAAGGCCTATGGGTTTAAACAATTGGCCTTTGACAAAGGATGCAAAGGACTGTTTAGCCACCCGTTCAACAATTAGAGACAATAGACAATATCCCGTATTGCTATAGCGAAATTGACTTCCCGAAGGAAAATACAAACGATCAGTCTGCCTGACATACTTCAGCACATCCTTATCCGACACTTGGTCTTTCCTTTCTTTTGGTATCAATTCCTCATAATCCCAAATACCCGATGTATGTTGCAGAAGTTGGGCAACCGTAATATCTTTCAACGCAATGGGGAGATCTTCAAAAAAAAGGGACAATTGATCCTCCAGTTTTAAACGCTTTTGAAGCACCAAAGCATAGATCGCTTGCGCAGTTATTTGCTTGCTCACAGAGGCCAAACGAAAATGCGAACTGGCTGTAATCGCACGTTTTTCGGTCAAATCAGCCTGCCCAATGGCATAGCGATAAACAACAGTACCATGTTGACTAATGACACAAGCGACGCCTGGCGCTGTCTGTTCGTTGTAATAGCCTGCAATGCTGTTATCCAATTTTGACTTATCAATTTTTTGTCCCATAACCATACTTGTTACACAGATCAAAATAAAGCTCAATTTTAAGTTCCTCATATTTTTTAAGGCACATTTCGGTTTATATTATTAGCAGCTCGCAAAAGGTACATTCGTCAATGTGAAGTCCAGCTCGCTGATCTTCAAAAATCGCTATTTTACGGCAATGCTTGGCTCTTTTTTGTACATTTTTATTTATTTCTTTTATTTTTGCTTTCAAGCTTCATTTCTCATGAAGTCCAATTGGCGCAGGATCCTTCCGCGAGTTTTTTATTAAAATCACAACAGACTATGTTTTTTATTTACAGTATCTACGACTTTGTATTAGCAGAAAAAAGTGTTACAACAACATTAAAAAAAGAAAACGCGCCAAGAACCTTCACCTTACAGATTATTACCCCAGCCCGGCGGTTTATTGGCTTACCTTTCGGTGGCGGATTTGTCAAACTTTCCAGACTATATGACGAACATGGTAAATTGATTCACGCACGCAATTATTCAGATGAATTAAAAGCGGAGATCAAATCGTTCAAAAGTCAGGATAGCATCCCCTATTTCCAGTTATGGAAGGGATTTCTAATTGTCACTGCGGCAATCCTTATCTGGGCAGTCATTTATGGGGTAAAGAATAAATTGGGAAATCAACAACGGGAAAAAGAAGTTGGTCAGATGGTTGATAATTTGAAGCAACTAAAGGCAGGTCAACTTTATGGCGCTACTTTTTTTACCGATCAGGACGGTAACAGTATAAATGGACTTCCTGCAGGTTGGATAAAAATAGATAAAATCGTGGGCGACACTATTTTTATACATCGTTCAAAGCAGCTCGACACAAATTCGGCACTTTTTGACATGAAGAATATTGCTTCGTTCAGGCCCCAATCGACCGATGAATGGAAGGAAAAAACAGAAAAAATGGATTTAAATCTATTGAAAAAACAGCTCGAGGATGCTGCGACAAAAAAAGTCGATCTGCTCTATATCGGTAAAGACCACGAGAAATATTCAGGTGTTATATTGACGATAAAAGGTAGCGAGTAAACCTTATTTCTAGGTATAACCAACGTATTGACTTTTCAGCGCAGACAGATCATGCGGCTAGGTCCATACTTAAAAAACTCAAGATCGGACGTTTTAAGCAGCGGCCGATCTTGAGTCTCTATTTTTAGTACTGGATTTTTTCTTTTAGTACTGGATTTTTTCGTCAATATCGTATTTCATGCCTGGATAGTGCAGCAACCTTCGCATCAAGGCAATCTGACCGGCAAGATAATCCTCCCGTCCGATACACATCCCTATGAAATTTAGCTTATCCTCCTCAATAAAAGGGATATTCATATTCATTTTAAATAGTTCAGCCAGCTGCGTATCGTCCACTTGCAGCAAAGCAGCATAGACTTTCGGTGATATCGATATAAAATTTTCTTTTAATTCCTGCACACTGGGATAGTGATAACTTTCATCGAGTGTCTTTCCCATAAAAAATAGCTCATGGTAAGGATCATTTTCCTGAAGCCCAAGAACATGTGCCATTGCATAACGCACATTTACAAAATTACCTGCCATCCATACGATATGGTTGGTCTGTCCATCAATTCGTTTTAATGCATCTTCTTCCGAAACGCCATCCAACGCATTCAGAAAAATTTGACTGTGCATGCGATAAGCAGGAATGATGATTTCTAATTTTAATGATTTCGGTTTATCCATTTCGTTTTGATTTTTTTTAAACACTAAATAACTGATTTATACTAAAATTACACGTTTCAATAGCGATTACACTTGTCGTAGGACAAGAAATAAAAATGAACAAAATTGATAGATCATTGCGAAATAAATTCTAAATTTCTACTAAATTGAAATTCTATCTTTACCACATGAAGATTTTGATCATAGAAGACGAATTGGAGCTGGCCAAAAGCATCGCAACATACCTTAGCGAGCAACAGTATTTATGCGAATTTGCGCCAACTTTGCAGGATGCTCTGGACAAAATTCAGTTATACCAGTACGACTGTATCTTACTGGACATCGGCCTACCAGATGGAAATGGTCTGAAACTACTCGAAGAGTTGAAGACGCAGCGAAAGCAGGACGGTGTGATCATCATTTCTGCAAAAAATGCATTGGACGACAAAATTCATGGACTACAACTGGGGGCCGACGATTATCTGACCAAACCTTTCCATTTATCTGAACTCACAGCACGAATCTATTCCCTGATCCGTCGGAAACAATTCAACAGCTCAAATATTGTTGTGCAAAATGAAATACAGATTGATCTACTGGCAAAAACTGTTATTGTCAATGATCTTCCTGTTGTATTGACCAAAAAAGAGTTCGATCTGCTGATGTTTTTTATCGGCAACAAAAATAAAGTAATTTCAAAAAGCACCTTAGCGGAACACTTGTCTGGCGACATTGCTGATATGCTCGATAACCATGACTTTGTCTATGCCCATGTCAAAAATTTAAAAAAGAAACTACAGGACGCCGGAAGTCAACCCTATATCAAAACGGTATACGGTACGGGCTACAAATGGGAAAATTAAAATAGTAAGATGAAACCCCTACTGAGCAAAATAACGACCCCATTTCTACTCTATGTATTGATCGTACTAGGTGTCAGCATTCCTGTTTATTATTTTGTAATCGACGGGATATGGAAAAGTGAATTAGACGAACATAACGAAATTATCGTCAAGAAAACAACCTACGAGCTGAACAGTTTAAAACTGTCCGAAGACAAGCTCCAAGCCAGCATCGCTTTATGGAATAGCATACAACCTGAAACGAATATACATCAAGTAAAACCGGGCGATTTATTGCAAGATAGCGTGTATACCATCGAAAAACCGCAGCGTTTTGTCGAGCCAAAGACAATCGACCGATTTAGATGCCTATCATCTGTCATTCAGATCAATGGTGCGCCTTATCGTTTTACCGTACAAACAAATATTGAAGAATCTGTAGAAACCATCGCCGCCATCGCCGCAACAACACTGTTTTTCTTTGTTATCTTGGTCATTGGTTTACTTATTATCTCCAGAAAAATATCACTTAGGCTCTGGAAACCATTTCGAGATACTGTTGATAAATTGAAGGCATTTAATCTCAATAGTCAACAACAGGTTGACTTTCAGCAAACGGACACCATAGAGTTCCATGAGCTTAATCAATCCTTATCCAAGCTTCTTGAAAAAAACCTGGCCGTATACCGATCACAAAAGGAATTCACTGAAAATGCTTCTCATGAATTGCAAACACCCTTGGCAATCCTAAAAAATAAGTTAGATATCTTATTGCAGTACCCTGATCTAAGTGATGAGCAATACCAGCTCTTTGAAGATATGCATAAAGCGCTTTCACGTAGCACGCGAATCAACCGCAACCTGCTGCTGCTCGCCAAGATTGACAATAGTCAATTCGATCATTCCGAAAAAATCAGTATGGACTCGCTTGTTACACAAAGTATTGAAGTCATGCAAGAACATCTGGAGCTAAAACAGCTACAGCTGCAACAAGAGATCCAACCGTCGGTGCTGCTGACAGGAAACAGCAGTCTGACCGAAATCCTGATCAACAACCTACTCCTGAACGCCATACGTTACAGCAATGCCAACGATACACTTGCTGTACATCTCAATCAAACTTCTTTAACGGTATATAATCCCGGTTCAATGCCCTTAGATAAAATACTTTTATTCAAACGGTTTTCCAAACTTTCGAAAAACAGCCAAGGCAGTGGTTTAGGATTGGCAATTATTACCGAAATCGCCCGGTATCAAGGCTGGAATGTTGATTATCAATTTGAAAATAATCAACATATTTTTTCCATTCATTTTTAAAATTCCAAAAGTAGTCCTATTCTACGATCAATAACAGACATTAGGTAAGTGATGTCATCGCAGGACCGTGTAGAAAGTTTTATTTGCATATCCGTGTAAATTTAGCGTAGTTTGATACATTTGTAGGGACAATGCATGGATAGCCCATGATTTGGTATCATAGATAAACTTCGATTTATCGAAGTTTTTAACGTTTTTCTTTATATGAAGATTCTCCTAGTCGAAGATGACGTACGTGTCGCAGGATTGATCAAACGCGGACTTGATGAAAATGAATTTCAAACAGCTATTGCCTACGACGGCATATCTGGAAAGAAAATGGCCTTACAACACGACTTTGATCTTATCATAACCGATATCGTACTCCCTAAGATGGATGGATTGGATCTCTGCAAAGAAATTCGTCATATCAAACCCGATGTTCCCATTATCATGTTAACAGCATTAGGAACTACAGATGATAAAATTGAGGGTTTTGACGCCAGAGCGGATGACTATCTGGTCAAACCTTTTGAAATGCGCGAACTCCTAGCCCGCATCAGAGTCCTGCTCAAAAGATATCAAAAACAAGATACACTCACGGGAACAATTTTGCGTTATGGAGACCTGGAAATGAACCTCCATACCAAAAGCGTCAAAAGGAATACGGTCGAAATCCATTTGACCCCCAAAAGAGTTCAAGTTACTCCATTATTTATTGCAGAATCCCGAGCGTGTCCTTTCCAGAATGGAAATTGCTGAAAAAGTGTGGGAAACGCATTTCGACACCGGAACCAACTTCATTGATGTTTACATCAACTATCTACGTAAAAAAATCGACAAAGATTTTGCGACCAGATATATCCATACCAAATCCGGAATGGGCTTTATTCTAAAACAAGACTAATGCCAATCAGGACACGAATCTCCATATTGTTCACGCTGATTACAGCCACCATATTGCTGGTATTTGCCTGTACAGTATATTTTTCAGCGGTGGAGAATCGGGAAAGAGAATTTTACGCCCTATTGAAAAAAGAAGCTTACACCAAAGCAAACCTTTTTTTGAATGCAAAAGTTGACAAAAAGACCTTAGAAGATATCTACCACAACAACCGAAAAATCCTCAACGAAGTCGAGGTTGCAATTTACGACACCCGTTTTGATCTCTTGTATCATGATGCCGTAGATATCGACTTTGTCAAAGAGACACCAGCCATGTTGCAGGATATTCTCAAAAATAAAGAGATACGATTTTATCAGGAAAAATGGCAGGTCATCGGCATAACCTTTCCGTACAAAGACAAAACTTACATCATCACAGCCGCAGCCTATGATCAATACGGCTACAATAAACTGAATAGTCTATTATCTACCATTTTTTTGGTTTTCATTTTGTCTATATTTCTGATCTATGCAGCAGGAATATTCTTTTCCAAAAAGGTCTTTCAACCTATCCTGGAAATGACACAACGTGTAAAAACCATTTCTGCAACAAGTTTGGATGCCAGGCTTACGAGTAGCGGAAATAAAGACAAGCTTTCCGAATTGGCCAGCACATTCAATGCGATGCTCGACAGCCTCGAGAACTCCTTTGATGCCCAAAAGCATTTTGTCTCCAATATCTCGCATGAGCTAAGAACACCCTTGGCCGCAATGATTGCAGAACTCGAGATTTCTGCCAATAAGGACCGTAGCATAGTGGAGTATAAAACTGTCATCGACAATACGCTCAATGATGCACAGAAACTGAAGAAGTTATTTAATAGCTTACTTGATTTTGCCAAAGCAAGTTACGACAGTTCTGAAATCGCGTTTAAAACCTTACGTATAGACGAAATACTAATTGATGCATGCCAACAGGTTCTCCAGTCAAGTCCAAATTATAAACTCGACATTTTTGTCGATCCGGCGATTGAAGATGAAAAACTTCTATCCATCAATGCAAATGAGTATCTATTGCAGGTCGCCTTTGTCAACCTCATTGAAAATGCCTGTAAATTTTCACCCAATCAAAAATGCCTAATCGCTATCAAGGCGGATGAAAATAGGGTTCAGCTGGAATTTAAAGATGACGGAATAGGCATTGACCCGGTCGATCTGCCCAATATATTCACGCCATTTTATCGTGGAAGCAACAAAGATTATAGCGAGGGAAATGGTATTGGTTTATCGCTTACCCGAAAAATCGTGCTTCTCCATCAAGGCGAGATCACCGTCCGCTCGGCAAAAGGCGTTGGAAGTGTTTTTAGCATTGATATCCCCCATCGTTCCCTATCCTGATAGCATGCTATTTTTTTTTAAGTCTCCTTAACCAGCATATTGTGGTAAAGGAAAAATGTAGCACTGTCAGCTAAGCAGGAGAAATTCTGTTTTTTCTCAACTTTTTATACATGCTTTTCAAGGAAGGCGAAATCAGTATCAGCAAAAGTATGCTGATACTGATCATGGACATGATCTCATAATAATCCATGGCATATCGCACAAAGGATTGGATCTTGACCCGCTCAGCAACGAGCTTTAAGGCGGCTGTATGTTCCTTATACTGCAGTCCATGCTGCAAAATGCTGACAGATTCCTGCTGCAGGTACTCCCGAAATAAGGGATTGCCCACTTCCGTTTGGTCCCTAAAAACCTGCTGGTGCTGGGCATAGTCAAACAACTTGAAAAAATTCTGTAAACCGATACTGCTCGTGTAGCCTAGGTATCGGATAGCAAGACAGACCGCAGCCGCAGAAGCCCCCAATTGAGGGCTGACACTGGTAATGCAAAATAAGATGGTGGGTACCATAATAAGCCCTACTCCGAGTCCGTGTAAAACTAAGGGTATCCAAAAATGCGCATCATTACCCTGCCCCTCAAAGGAGAAAAACATCCATTGGTGAAACAGCAGCAAGCAACAATATCCCGAAATCCAGATCCATTTTACGGGGCGTTGCCCAAGCATCCAATACAATGAGCCTAGAACACCAGCGACAATACCAGCAATATTAAACCACTGGATATAGGACAAATGAATAGGATCGAGTTGAATAACCTGTACGAGATATTGATTTGAGATGGTCAAGGAGAAGCGCTCGATATACATCATGTACAAAATCAATAAGCCCAAGAGAAAGTTCCTGTTTTTAAAAATCGCCAAATGAACATACACACGCCTGAGCACCATTTGCCGAACAATAAAAAGAATAAGCAACGTTAAACCTACCCCGAATATGATCAGCATATGCTGATCGTTAAACCAATAAACTTCTTGTCCATACACCATTAAATAGCCAAAACTGACGATCACAAGACTATAGAAAATGCAGCTTGCCCAGTCTAATGAAAACAGGGGGTAAGGACGTATATGCCGTATGGAGCGCATCGTTAGCATAATGAGCAATAAACCCGGTACAAATGATAATGCAGCGTATAGATAGAGCTGATCAAAATTGAATGAATCGATAAATTCAGCCGTAACAAACGTATTAAAAGGCGAGCTACATAATAATAGGCCGAAAAAAACAGCATAACTTACTTCCTTGGCCCGATCACTTTTCAACCTGGAAAATATCATGGAGATCGATAAGTTTACGGCAGAAGCAAACAACATACCTTGAAAAAAACGCAGCCCGTATACCCAGCTGATATCGGTGATGCTGTACATCAAAAAGCAATTCAATAGCTGTAGCAGATGAAAGATAATATAGTACTGCTTAATGGGAAAGTATAAAAAAAAGCGTCGTTCCAACACGTAGAATCCGACAAAACCAGCATAAAACAAAATAATCAGAAACTGGATGTCACTGGGTTGCGCCCCATAAAATCCAGCAGTGACATTTGTATTGGCCCCCGGCAGGAAAAATAAGACCATGCTAGGCATTAGACTACTAAACAGGATAAGCTTGATCAACCACTCCGGCACCCATTCTTTAAAAATTCCTTTCACTAGTTCTGATTTTTTGATACCGAGACATTTACATTCATTCCCGAAAGAAGCTGTTGGGCTCCCCTTTGCTTATCCAGCTCAATGCGAACAGGTACGCGTTGTACAATCTTCACAAAGTTGCCCGTTGCATTATCTGGCGGTAAAAGGGAGAATGCAGAACCTGTAGCTGGGGAGATGGAAATAATTTTGCCATAAAATTTCTGATCCGGATAGGCATCCGCCACCACCTCAACCCTATTGCCAAGATGTAAATAGCGCAACTGTGTCTCCTTAAAATTAGCCGTCACCCAGGTTGGGGTTTCTCTATTGACGATAAAGCCCAAAACTTCGCCAGCACTTATCATTTGACCTTTTTCAATCGTGCGTTTGCCAATCTGACCATCGTAAGGTGCACGAATAACGGTATAGCCAACATCAAGCCGCTTGCGGCCGACAGCAGCCGTCAAACGAACACGTTCGGCATCCACCACACCTTTTTTCATATCCACATCATGCACACGTTCTTGTGAAGCCTGTAATTTATGCTTTAACGAAGCCAGCTCACTCTTATACACATCCAACGTTGCTTTTACATCCTCCAGTTGCTGAGCCGTTGCAGACTTTTCCTGAAACAAATAATTATATCGATCATATTCCAACTGTTGCTTGGTTACCCGAGCCTCCCCGGCAGCAATTGATGTGCGTAAAGATTCATGTTCCGCCTGGAGAATTTCCTTTTGACTATGAAGAACATTGATCTCTGCAGCTTCCTTATTGACGGATGCCGCTACCTGATCAGCCTCATATTTATATTCCTTATTATCTATAAGCAACAAGGTATCACCCCGTTTAACCAATTGATGATCGTGATAATGCACAGAAACCACATATCCGCCTACCCGGGAAACAATGGGATTGATATACTGCGTTACCTGTGCATCATTTGTGTAGGTATACCGCAGTCGCATCCATAATGCTTGAGCGCCCCATAACAACAAAGCCAACAAGACAATTCCAGCCAACCAGTTGGTGATTCGAGTGAGTTGTGCCTCCACAACTGTTCTTCGTGATTTAGGTTTCATTAGATAGTACCCTTCAAAAATTCGATAAAATAATAGTGTTTCTGTATCGCAATATGTGCGGTTTCAAGATCAAAAAGTGTTTTTAGGTATTGCATATCAGCATCTAAGAGATCTGTAATCAAAGCCGATGATTTAAAATACCTGTTTTTTATAATTCGTGCATTTTCCTGCGCCAAAGCCTTATTGTTTTGACAGACGTCCTGCTGCTTAATAGCCAATTGATAATCCAACAGGGCCTGTAACAGCTGATTTTCCAGAATCTCCTCTTCATGATGGTGTTTTACCTCTTGTCGATCCAATGCGATCTGTGCTCCGCGCACCACGTTTTTATTGAGATAGATAGCCGAGATCGGTATGTTTAATTTGAGCCCTGTGATACTCAGATTATACCAGCTGGGATTATAGGGATACAAGAAGACCTGTGGATTGGCAAAGGTAAATGTACTGGTCAAACCCAACTCAGGAAGATAATTTGATCGCGCCTGTTTGACCGACAGTTTCTTCAAAACAACTTCCTGTTCGGATTTTAGAAGGGAAAAAGCATGGCTTCGCGCTTCGGCAACAAGCGCTTCATAGCTGGGGCTTTCCACTTTAAAAGGTTCGGTCAAGGGGATAATCTCTGCTGTAATACCGCCAATTAGCTGCAGCTTCTGATTTGCAGCCTGAATATCATGACCGATCTGCACGAGCAACAGTTCCCGCTTCGAAAGTTCCAACGAAATACGCAAGACGTCACTGTGTAATACCACGCCCGCCTTATACAGATGCTCAATCTCCTTGAGCTGTACCCGTTGATCAGCAATATCCTGCTCGATTAAAGATCGGTTACTATACGACAGTTCCAAATCCAAAAAAAGATTGCAAACCTCCAATTTCGTCTGTGCTGCGGCATTCTTCCAATCGATTCTAGCCAGCTCATTTTCCAGTTTTTTGGACTCTATTTTCATTAGGTCCCGATGCCCATTGTAGAGGTTCAGATAAAAATCCAGGCCGCTATCGTACAAGTAGTGAATGATATCATGCTGGGAAGGTTTATTTAAAAGCCCCTGGTCATATACAGGCATATTACTTGCATAACTAGCAGAAGCTCTGGCGGAAATCTTAGGGAGCAACTCCATGCGTTGCTGCTGTACTGCCACCTCAGTTTCTTTGAGCTGCAAATAAGACTGCTCGATGTATTTACTGTTCTGTAGCGCTTTGTCGATCATGTCTTTCAGGGACATGCGCAAAGAATCGAGGGCGAAGGTGTCCGAAATAACGCATACTAACAATCCCATGGTTAGTATGCCTTTTGCCCAATAGGGAGGAAAAAAGTTCACGTGTGCTCTATTATTTTTTTGCGTAGCAAACTTAGACACTTATTGGAACTTGGATTTCTTCACAAACGCCAATATGTTACGAAAAAAAGACATTTTTTCATCAATTCAAACAAAAAGACCACTATCTGCCAATAAGCCCTTACAATATCCTTTTTTACAGCACATAAAAAAGGCCTTTCAAATCATGATTTGAAAGGCCTTACTCGATGGTATAATAATAGATTATCCGTATAAGGAATCTTCTATTGCATTCCACAACTGTATTCTTTTTTGTAGCGCAATTTTACTGATCTCTTTCATTTCCGTCCATTTAACCTCATCGTCCTTCGCAAGATCTGTGATCATCTGCATCGCCAACGGTCCATGCTCGTCGCCGTCAAGATCAATATGGCGTTGAAAATAATAAATAAAGCTGTCCAGATTGGCTGTAGGAAAGTTTGTTTTAATTTCTTCCAAAATAGAGGTAAACATTCCCGGAATAAGGTCTTCGCGTCCAAATGTAAATGCAGCAGCAATTTTATGCACCTCGCCCTCAGCAATCACTTCGAATGTAAAATTCAAAAAGTCTTTGATCCGCTTATCCAATGTGGTCGTTGCAATGACATCGAATATGTTGTTCGATTTTTTGGCTTGAGCAATAAATTTGTTGACCAGATGAAGGTCGGCACCCATGGCATCCATGGCGTCCAGATACATCTCAAAGTGGCTCAAACGGCGGCCATCAATGTATTCATCCGATTCCTCAGCCAATACAATTTCGTTGATTAGATAGCGTGTTGATGGATGCTCACTCGCAAACCAAGGTAAAGTCGTACAGGTCAATTTAATCTGTAAAGCTTTTAGTAAAGACATAAAATCCCATACAGCGTACACATGCCCTTCTGTAAAAGAACGTAGATTCTTGATCGTTTTGATCTTACGATACAAAGGGTGTTGCAATAATACCTCGCGTTCGGTAGCAATGTATTCGTTAATTTCCGCAATTCTATTCATGGCGCAAAAGTATTGTCTTATCTCTGTTTTTAAAAGTATTTTCGATGAGATTACAGTAACATGATAAATTTTTCGCCCAGCTATCCGCTTCATAACCAAATCACAGCCAACAACGCGCCTCGCTTTTGACCGCCTTATTCCTGTTGTTAGCGCTCATTTACCCTTAAAAACAAAAATATTTTTATTATAAAAAATAATCTACTATATTTGTAGAGTATTCAGAATTGCATGATGCAATACCAACCGAGTGGAGGCACCGCGGTGGTAAATTAATACGGGTTTCGACCAAAATAAACGTCACAGAACGATTATTTTCCCAACAAGATCTGGATACAGTTTATGGTTTAATCCTTTAAATTTTTAAATTGTATGGCTACTACAACAAATCTTTACCAACACTTACTGGAAAAATTCAGTTATTACTCAACAGATGAACTGATCCAGCTCAACAATGACACGATTTTAGGACAAGGCTGGGGTTCAGCCAAAGCAACCTTTAGAACAGCTTTGATCAGTACGTTCTCCAAAAGAGGACTGGATCTTTCCAACATCATTTCCAAGGAAGACGGTTTTACCTCGGTGAAGCATGTCCCTGTACGCTTGGAACAGAATGTCCTGATTCCTTTACAGTAATCGTTATCGGCAAAAAAAGGTAGGCCTAGCCTACCCTTTTGTCAATGAGTGATGATATTTTAAGGTATGATTGAGTGAATGTGCGGTCTGCCGGGCATCGTCCTGATAGGACGATAAATCTTGGCAGGCTCTGATATCTGCTACATCCACCTTGTTTCTTACTTTGCTGATGACCTGATTTAATTCCGATTTCCAGTTGCCCGGATCGCCAAAATCGTCCACCCAATTTTTGTTGATAAACCTTTTATAGTTCAAAAGCAAAATATACAATTCCTCACCACTACCGGCGCGATTGATTGACGTGCGCCAGTTCTCTAATTTTTCTTTAAAACTCATAACCAGCAATATACAAAAAAATATTTGGATTCCAAAATAGTTGCATTTGAAACGGATAAGGATAACGAGAAATAAAATGATAAAATGATTAAATCTTCGGTGAATTATCTTGGTCATAAAGGAGTGATTCAATATAAATATCATATTATAAAACAGATACATTATGGCCTTTATCCACTTAAAAAATATGCTTGTTATTTCCTTTGCATTGCTATGTATATTGGAGAAAAGTATTGCTCAACAAGGTCGTCACAATAAAAGATCTACGTCTCAGACGACGTTTCGACATGACAGAGAAAACGATTATGTCAACATAGGCAACCGGATCTTCTACAGGGATAAGATGGTCGAAGGTGTCGATGCACGATCTTTCAAAGACCTTGGCAATGCTTATGCAATAGACAACTGGAATGCCTATTATCGTGGCGTTAAGATTAAAGATGTATCGCCACATTCTTTCCAATCACTTGGTTGGGGATATGCCAAAGATAGTTTGAATGCCTATTATCGTGGCGTTAAGATTAAAGATGTCTCTGCGCCCAGCTTTAAAATACTGGATGAAGGATATGCCAAAGACAGTTGGAATGTCTATTATAGAGGCAATCGACTAAAAGATGTATCCGACCAAAGCTTTGTTCTTCTCGGCGATGGATACAGCAAAGATAGCTGGAAAGTCTATTATTTTGGTCAGGAGATAAAAGATGCAACTGCTTTTACATTTAAATATCTGGGCAAAGGTTATGCGAAGGATAGCTGGAATGAATATTATAGAGGAAAAAAATTAGAATAGAAAATAGACCACGGGATTATTCTATTGAATAATTCCAATTTCCTAATACTTTCGGTATCTCCCAGGATTCGGCTTTGGTCTTGTAATTATTAAAGTGACCTTTTTCCCAAGTGGTAATATGGTAACCTTTACAGAACTTACAATAATAAGCCCTTTTGCAGGCATCTTTACCCATCCTGTGTTTGATACGTTTACCATCCAGTTTGTTTCTCATCCGGGATCTGAACTTAAAGTGAAGCATTGCCCATTGCGCCTCAATTAAAGAAGGAAATCCAACTTTACCAGTAGCTCGGCATTTCCAGGTATTGTCCCTTACTTTTTCCATAATCTATCTATTAAAGTTTACCTAATATATTTTATTGCTCTTTTTCTATTGGCACCTGCAACATGACCCATTCCCTGATATGCTTTGCAATCTTGTCGGACACCTCAAAATAGTACCGTCCCTCAAAAGGTATTTTGAGCACGATACGCAATCGGCCCCGTTTCAGTTGCTGGCAAGCTTGGATCATATCCAAGGGTATGGCTTTATCCCGGTCAATCTTCTGTACAAATCCCTTCGTGCTATTGACAACTTCCTTTAAGCTGCGCTGCTCACCACAAGTCAGATTTTCGTCCATCGCAGTTCTTAAATAAAGGCTGACTATACCATTTTTATAAGTAAAAATCCCGATATCCTTACAGGATATCTTTTGGGACAAGATTTTATTATTGAGCTGGAATACCTCTTGCTCCAGATCCATGGATCTGCACATGGTTAAATCTATTTCATCCATGGAATCCACATCTCTATCTTCCCCTGCTGTTTCCAGGATCTCTTTCAGCTCTTCGATGCCCGGAGAAAGCAGCTCAATCTGCTCCTGGAGATCTATCGTTCTTGATTCCTGCTGCAGGATAGTTTCTTTCTGTTCTAAAATCAATATTTTTTGCCTGTGGTAAACAGCCACGTAGAAATAAACTGTATAGGACATGTTCAGGACCAAAATACCGCTAAATATGACCATTAAAGGAAACAGCAGCCATTCATCCTTCGCCTGTGGATCGGGGCCAATGATCCAGAACAATAAAAGTGTCGGAAGTATGCAGCAAAAAAATAATTGCATACCGGCGCGTTTTTCCGGGTTAACCAGCCAGTTCTGCTTTTTGTCCAATATCACGATAGCCAATCGTATATAGAAGAAAATAATCGCTACCATCAATACAAAAAATAGATAGCTATAGGTTACCGGCCAGTCTAAAAGCCATTCCGCCAAGGCGCCCCGATAGCCCAGATACCAACAGAACCCTCCAAAAATGAAAGATGCAATCAACTGCCAGACCCCATCGGGATACTGCACCGTCAATGTTCTATTATCCTGATATCTATTCTTGCTATAACTTTTCATGTACAAACGTCATTTTAAAAACGCTATTAAAATTTACATATTTATTTTTGTTATATAAATTTAGCCAATTATTTATTAAACGATGTCCAACTAACTTAAATCAATGCTTTTGCATCGTTTTACGGTTCAAATAATTCCCCTGCCGGATGAAAAATTTAATTCTTTGTTGCCAGAAAATCCTATTTCGCTGTCAAGAAATTAGCCCTCATTGTAAAAAATTGACCTTCATTGAAATGGTTGGGATATTCACTGAAATTTCATGCTATAGTGGGTAAATTTATAGCGTAAAACTTCACTGATTATTAAACCATAAATCATGAGGACGATAAAGAAATTTAGACTGCTATTTAGCCGCAATTATGTATTTATTGCAATTGCTGTACTGATAACCTTATATGGGCTTTTCTGGGCCCGGACACATAGCGAGCGCGTCTATAGCATCGGGGCAATGATCATTCTTATTCCATTTCTGGAAATGCGTGGCCAAGAACGCGTCATGCAGCTTTTCGTTGTCTTTTTCGCCTGTATTCAGGTCAGCAGCATAGCACTATTTGACCGTCTTCCCTACCAGCTACTGATCAGCTCACAACCCTTTTGGACAGCTGTCCAAAAGGGCATACCGACAGCCTTTATCATCTGCGCGATGGCACATCTGTTTTTCTGGAGAAAGACAGACCTTTTCAAACTTTATGGGATCCAATTTCCCATCATGATCATTGCATGTACCTGGTATATCCGTATGCTGCTGATCATGGCTAATTGCCAGCATATCCCAAATGCAAAAGCTGTACGCATACCCGCCATTGTTATCCAGAAATGCCCTGCTTGCTGTGACCTATACGAACTATGGTTTTCGTTCAATTATGAAGGTGAGGAAGAAAAAGTTTCGATTAATGTCAATCCCCAACTACATGAACAGACCAATGAAGGAGATTCACTCATACTTCAGATGCATCCCGGGAGATTTGGCTGGCCGTGGTACCATAAAGATATCAAAAGGAGGTACAGATGATCGTAAGTTTACAGAAGCTGACAACGCTCATAGAAGCTTTGGTTTATCTTGATAACAAAGATATTCCAAACCATTTGGGTGAGATCGCCGAGGCCTGCAATACTAATTTTGCATTGGCACTACAAGCCCATCGGAAGATTATTCAGGTAAATAATGCCCGTCAGGCTATCCAAATTTACCATACTCAATTGTTGCGGCTACACTCTTTGTTGTATAGCTTCTGTAACGTGCGTAAAATTGTGAGTTCTGCAGCGCTATTTGCCCTAGAAGAATTACTTGAGCGAATCGAACAGCTCTTTAAAAAAGATATTGATCCCTATACGCCGCTGCCGGAGCTTATCACCTGAGGCTGCATGAATATGTATACGAACATATGCCCTATATCCTGGATAAGTTGGCTCAGAAAAGCATACCTAAAGCCTATCTCACCGAGATCCTTTCGGGTATGGACAGCCTATTTGAAAATGGCAAGATTCCCTATATTCAATACCGACATCAGGACTACCTAACCAAAATGATCGAATCACTTTGCCAATTGGCTGAAGACAAGCGCCAGAGTAAAAACTGGCATTACCGCTTTTTGATTCTGATGGTCAATTTCAATTTTAACCACATGGGCTTCTTCAATCGCTGGAAAGAACTTTACAATTCAGACCCATCCTTTATGGATGCCTTGTTACGCTTCCCCAAACACTTCTCCTGTATCCCAGACTTTGCATATGATAGCAACCGTAGGAGCTTGCTCAAGTTGATGCGCGGGTACATGGAGGATGAAAAAATCTCTCCATCAGCAACAATGCAGGATTATCCCCAACAATTTATTCAAAGCAATTTTAATGGCAAAGAGCTCAAACTTTGGATGCATATATCTGTAAAAGCGAACATTATGTGGTCGTCAGAGAAAAAAGAAGTTGCCGAGGTATTTTCCAGGCTCGTCAAAACGAGGGAAGGCACCTTACTTTCTGCGCATAGTCTGATCCGGATGGACAAAAGCGCCGAGTTTCATACAGCGCTCCGTATCCGCAAGGTATTGAATACGATGCTTGACGAACTGAATAGGCAGTTTCCTGACTTAAATAAATAAAACATAAAAATTTAAAAAAAAGGGGGTATGCCACCGCTACACCTCCTAAATGTGTTCATTCTACCCATCAAAAATAGTCCTAGTTATGCGAAAACCGACCGTTTTACCAAGAATTCCCCGCTGATCTTTTTACCGCATAATACATCTTCATTACATCCCAGTCTTTATTTAAATCCAATAGAGGCAGGTGCACTTTCCAAATTAACCATTTCGCTACACCTACGCCGGCCTATTTTCCATACTACCTTTGTTTTACAGCGTACGAGAAAGTGAAGCTGACGCTCAGGCAGGCTGCTGTATCCAATTGTATGGGCAGGTACGGCGCCCTGTTTTTGAAACGACGAAAAATAATAAAACAGCGATAGGAAATAATAAATACCATGATCTAAATAATAAAAGTTATGGAAAGGAATAAAAACAGCAACATGATATACAAGGTGATCCGGGCAGCAATGATACTTTTTTGGGTCTATGTGGGGATGGATAAACTCTGGCAGCTCGGTGCATTCAAGATCGCCCTTGAGCAGCAGCCTCTGATCAGTTATCTGGCTCCGGTAATCTACTGGCTACTTCCGCTTATAGAAATCGGTGTTGGCGTATTCCTGGCGATACCATCAGCGAGGTTGAGCGCCCTGGGATGGAAAGTTTCGGCCATACTGATTTTCGTTTTTAGTATTTATATCGGTCTGGGGGTATTGAATGTATATGAAAAGAAACCCTGTATGTGTACCAGCTTTTTGAGCAATATTTCCTGGACAGCACATTTGATCTTTAATCTCATTATTCTTGGCCTATCGATAACCGGATGGCGATTGCACCGTAAGACGATCAACTACGGCGAGCGTGCACTAACAGGCCGAACAAATATCGCATTATTCCTGATAGGCTTTATGGCAATGGGAGCCATCAATTACTGGAATATCCACTATACGAAGTCAAAGGATATTTGGTACGCACCAGATAGCATTTACGACTATCAACAGCCCAATACTGCCAGCAGCAATGTAAAAGGTCTGCTGGTATCTACATACGATCGGTACACAGGACCGTACCGACAATTATTTACCAAAAGTTTGCAAACTGGCAGCTTTACTAATCAATTTCTGGTTTGCAATACAGAAAGGAGGGTAGCTACATGCTAACCAAATTTTTAAACAATTATGGCTACATGATATTAGGCGGAGCCATGATTATCGGATTCTCAGCATTTAAAGGTGCTGAGGCTTATACAGGAAAAAAATTAGATCCTGTGACTATTTACTTCCATGGTGATCCTCAAGATGAGGATCAGGTTAAAGACGCCTCGCGTTGGAATACCACGCCCAATGATGAGGACTGTAACAGTGCAAACGTTATGGCTTGCTCTCAGGTTGTCGATGAATCTGATCTGAATGCTTCAGATCAGCTGAATCCAGCAAGGATTCAACTTGGCGCTACCGCAACTTCTGGAGGAAACTATATCCCATCTAGAACCGGTGGCAGCAGCTCAACTACATTTACCCCAATCAATAGGGGATAAATGAAAGGAAGGGGTAGTCCGATCGGACTGCCCCTTCCCTATTTGTATCTACATTTTCTTTATTTCGGATTTTGTTGCATTCCCGTCAATCTAATAATATCTTCAGGAAGAGGAAGCGCATAAGCATTGGAATTTGGCTGTAAAGTAATCAATTGCCCAATTAGTTTCCTTGTTATTAAAATCTCTCGTCCTTCTGCATTCAACCGCTTTAGGTCCATCCATCTTAGCCCCCTATACAGCAATTCCTTTCTTCGCTCTTTTAGGATTAAAGCAAGTGCTTCTGTTTTGTTTTTTATCACATAAGGAATAAATGTGCCCGCTTTATACCGATACCCGAGTAGATGGTTTAAGTCTGCCATTCCTGTCTCTACATCCCCCATTCTCACATTGCATTCTGCACGCATAAGATACAGCTCGTCCGTTGCTATTCCCGAAAACATCTTGGAAGATCCTGCGTAACTACCTTTGAAAGTAGTCGTTCCATCGGCCGCTACTTTAAAGTATGCTAACCTACGTAAATCATTACTGTCATAAGAACGATACAGGAGCGTATCGGTCAATGCGCGCGAACTTGTCAAATTGATACTTACTAATAATTCAGCATAGAATAAAGTCTCCTTATTAAAAATCGTAAATGGGTAGGACGCTGTCATTTTCACTTCCGATAAATTATTAAAATCGAGCAGGTCAGCATTGTGTTTTAAGGCTAAATTAACATAATAATGGGCCGAATCGTAGACTTGCATAGATAGGTAAGCACGAGCCAATGTAGCATAAGCCGCATACTTATTGGGACGCATGACATGACTGGTTTTCTCAGGAAGCATAAGGCTACATTCTTTCAGGTCTGTGATTACTTTTTCGTAACACTCCGCTATGGACGACCGGTACGATTGGTCATGAAAATCCGAGCTGTTCCGCAGCACAATACCCA
>NZ_DJTD01000058.1:0-34374 GCF_002440385.1 Sphingobacterium sp. UBA6317
TTCTCTTATAATTTTTTCAAATATAAAGTCTTTTTATTAAAAAAATACCATGTTATTTTATTTTTTATGATTTTTTTACATAATTTCACGAAAACAAATACAAAAATCACAATAATCACTTTATTTTTAAACCAAAAACCAAACAAAACAAGCAAAAAAAAGATAATTTCACCCAAAAACATCAAATAAATCAAACTTAAACCAAAAAAAAACATGAAAAGACTTCTAACAACCATCATTTTATCGACATTTCTAATAAACACAGCCACGTGCCAAGAAGAAACAAAAGAAAAAGGAATAGAAATATCCGGATCAGTAGACACCTATTGGAAATATGATTTTCAAAACAAACCCAACATCAACACCTATTTTACGGAAGACAACAATTCTGTGTCTATTGGCATGGTGGATTTGGCTGTAAAAAAGAAGTTTAAAAAAGCATCATTTGTCGGAGAATTATCTTTTGGCCCCAGAGGGCAGTATCGATCCATTATGAATGGTGATGGCCAGGCCGGCGATGACAAAAACAGTTTCCACATCCAAAATTTATATGTAGGCTATGATCTAACCGAGAAGCTCAATCTTACTGCAGGATTCATGGGAACATTTGTGGGTTTTGAAGTAATATCGCCCACATACAACTTTCATTATTCAACTTCCTATTTATTTGGCGCCGGCCCATTTCAAGACGCAGGTTTAAAAGCTACCTATAGTTTCTCAGACAAAGTAGCCTTAATGGTCGGACTATTTAACGACTGGAACGTCTATCAAGATATGAACGGAGTTTCCCATGTCGGATCACAACTGGCCTATACCCCCAATGACAAAAGCAGCTTCTATCTCAATTTTCTGACAGGATCGTCCGCTGGCGGTAAAAACAATTACAGTTCCGGGACCTTGGTCGATCTCGTTGCTAATTATGACTTCACCTCAAAATTTTTCCTTGGATTAAATGCTACAAATTATAAAAAGAGAGATGGTGGCGGTTACTCTGGAATAGCACTTTATCCAAGAATTCATTTTTCAGAAAATTTTGGCCTAGGATTACGCGAAGAGTTTTTCCAAACGCATAAAGAGGAAGAAAATGGAATCCCTAGTTCCAATATCCTCGCAACCACCTTAACAGCAGAATACAATTACCATGGATTCAAATTTATTCCCGAAATCAGAATTGACAAAGGAAATACCGAACGATTCATCAAGAACGACTTAAGCCCAACTAAATCTGCAGGACAATTTCTATTGGCCTGTGTATACAGTTTCTAAAGAGCATTCCATTACACCAAAGAAAAGGGCAGGTTACACTGCAATTCCCCCAAAAGCGAGACACTTTCTGGGGGCATTTTTATGAGAAAAAACATAGTTTGGAATTCAAACTTAGTCTTGTCGATCGGATCGTTCAAGGCTATTGTTCAGCAAAAAACACTTACCGTACACTTATCGAAACATGCCGATCCATAATACGATCGGATTCGGGCCCATCTGCCTTATACTTGGCAAACTGTGAACCGTACCCCTCTGCACCGATTACCTGTTTGGAAAGCTGCTCTTTACCCAGGTAATCCTTTACAGCTGTTGCGCGCTCAAGCGATAACTTTTTATTAAAATCCTCATTACCTGTTTTGTCGGTATAACCACCGATCTTAATATTGGCTGCAGGAAAAGCCTTTAATATCGCCGCAAGATTACGCAGTTGCACCTGGCTTTCAGGCAACACCTCGGCTGTACCTGTTTTGAAATTCAGGTTATCGAAATCAAACCAGGTATTTTTCAGGGAATCCTCACCGATCGACTTATAATCGGATTTTAGAAATTGGACTAACTGATCTTCTATCCCGCCTTTAAATGCAGCAAGTTTGACACCATCTGGCAAGATGACCTCCGTCTGCTCGCGCTCCACTAAACTGGAACCTGTTTTCATGGTACTTGAATCCACCATTGCACTGTTCACACTGGTGTCGGTAGCACCGTCTTGCTTACTGCCGCTGCAGCCTTTTCCAAATAAAAACCAGAGTAAAGCCAATATAATCAAGGCGATTAAAATCTTCCACCAACCGCCACCGGACCCGCTTCTGGAACTGTTTTCAGCTATCGCTGCCCGCGACTCTCCTGTTCTCGGTAATGACAAAGGCTCTTTATGTGCTTCCAACTCATTTGCCGGATTAATGGAGCTTGACTTATGACTATCGACCTCCTTGACAACATCAACAGGAACTGCAGGTTCAGTCACCGACTCCACAGGTGGAGAAAAATGCGCCCCATCGAAAAGCTTTCCAAAGGCACCTAAACCTAAACCCGCTGGCACAGCAGCAGCAAAAGCTGTTTTATTTTCCTGCAAAACATGACCGATACGTTCAAAATCCCAATTTTGTCCCTTATTTGTTAAACTGGAGAATATCGCTGGCAGAGAAAAATTCATTAATTTCCCAATGGAACTACCATCATAGCCCAAATAACCGGCAACGGTACTCAAAACGGTATCCAGGCCACCACCAAATATTGATCCCAGTAGCCCAGCCGAATTCTCACCTTCCACCGCACGAGCCCCTGCAGACTCATCCGCGTTTGTCACACCGCCGAGAAGTCCTTTGAGATCAAAATCCGCGAAATGCTGCTTGGCCTTTTCAAGTATTGCCGAAATTCCACCGGAATCGGAATGTTGGCTTAAACCTAAAAACAAGGCGGGAATTGTTGCATTCAACCCCTGCTTCACCCCCTCTTTATCCTGGTTTAAAACTTGCCCTATCTGAGCGACCGCTTCTTCGTCAAAAAAGTCCTTCGCCCCTTTTAAAAGCTGATTTTCCATAATCTTCGTTTATTTTTAGTTTTTATAAAACTCTAACAAACAAAGGATTAATTTGTTTACTCAATACGATTTACTGATCAAAATCACCCGAAAGCCATTTCGGAAGAACAAACTCGGATGCCAAATGAGCCCATCGGTAGTTCTGCCAATTAGCTTTACTGATCCACAGCACTTCGTCCAGCTCTTCGTAAGCCTCAAATGCATGACGCTCTGCCAGTTTAATTAAATAGATATAGCCCACGACAACCGTATTAAGCTCATTTACGGCTTGCGTACTGTGGCTTCCGATAAACCGTATTTCCATCCCGCCCACGTCATACTGAAGCTCCTCCTTGAGTTCGCGAATTAAGGTCTCCTCACGGCTTTCTTCCGGAGCTACCTTCCCGCCGGGCAGCTGAAAATAGCTAGAACCTTTTTTACGAACCATCAGCAAATCTCCTTCCGGGGCAAGCATCACCCCCGAGCAAATAACAATTTTGTCCATATCACTTATTTCACACTGATTATTTCAGACCACAAAACTAACTTTTTATCCATCATCAAAGAAATATATCCCCCGCATTCAAGACAGCTCTTTACAACCAAATTTCACACCAAGTGAACGTCATAACCTCGAAAATCTGTTAGGGTTCACAAAACGAATATTAAAGGTTTAACGGTAATTCTTTTTCTTTCAACTGCAATAAAATTGCAAATAATAAACTAATTATCTAAGTTTAAGGTATAAAACGATAATCTATACATCCATATATGAATCGAAGATTAACCTGTTTCATACTAAGCATGTTGTTTCTATTGCTGGGATGCCGGCAAGATAAGAAAAACACAACAAAGACCAATCAGCAAACTGAACAGCGAAAACCTACACCTCCTAAAGAGCAGGTTGAGAAGAAAAAAGTATTTACGGCTGAGGATATTATCCTAAAAAAAGAGCTGCTTTACAACAAATACACCCTGGAGGACAGTTATCCCTATAAAGATACCACGCGAGGTTTTCAATGGGATAAAATCAAGGAACGCCTGGCCTTTATCGAAAATTTTCAACAGTCTCCATCGCTGTACGGCGTTCTACAAAATTATCAAAATGAAAAGGGCGAAGCGCCAACAATCCAGAATTATAAGCGGGACTCTTATAAACGCGTGTCCGACAGTTTCAATGTCGAACGCTATCAAGCGGCACCCCTCTACGATCTTAACAGCGCAAAGGCCGTTCGTTACGGTCGGGACGGCTGGCTCGTTCGCGTACAAGGCCCCGACAGCATCGCACGGATTCCGATTGAGGGTATTTCATTCGAAGGGAAATATACCGTACCCAAAAGATATCTTCGCATCATTAGCGATACCGTACAGTTCAACATTATCAATGTTGTCGATGTGAAGAACCAAAATATCTGCACCTTGGAGAAGGTCGGTAGCGAATGGCTTGTCCGAAGCATGAACCCCGTGACGAGTGGCCGGCACAAACCTCCCCATGCCCAGGAAACACCGACAGGCCTCTTTGTGGTCCAGGAACACAAATCCAAGATGTTTTACTATGAAGACGGTACCAAAACTTATGCCGGATTCGCCCCCTATGCTACCCGATTTACCGCTGGGGCCTATATACATGGGGTTCCAGTTAACAATCCCAACGGCAGCATCATTGAATATAGTGAGAGTCTGGGCACAATACCCAAGTCCCATATGTGCGTCAGAAATGCGTCATCTCACGCTCAATTTGTCTATAAACGGTCAAAAGACCTCGCTTCGCTGGTTGTTGTTATTGATTAACAATATTTAACATTCTGTAAATCAAATATGTATTATCTTTAATCATTAATTTTGTAAACATCTACACAGAAAAGGGAGAAGAATGGGAAATACGTTTATGTTTCTTTTGATGGCACTTAATACAGCACTGTCCTCACAAGAAGAATTAAAAACAACAGATCAACAAACCACCAGCACTCATCGTATCAATGTCGAACGTCAACATACCGAAGTTGACTCATTGTATGATGAAATGAATCTAGGCAAAGTATTAAAATACGAAGCGTTTCGTCAAGCAATGGAAGGCAGAAAAGAACTTCCGATCCACAACAAGGACATCATGACCGTCATCGATTTTTCATTGGCATCAACGGAAAAGAGGCTTGTGGTACTCGATCTTGCGCACAAAAAAGTACTATTCAACACGCTGGTCGCACATGGAAAAAATAGCGGTGAAAACTATGCCGTCAATTTTTCAAATCAACAGGAATCACTGAAAAGTTCTTTAGGATTCTTTACAACAGAAAACACCTACAATGGCGAGAACGGCTACTCTTTGGTTTTAAATGGTCTTGAAGAGGGGATAAATGACAATGCAAAAGCACGATATGTTGTGATGCATGGCGCCGACTACTGTAGCACAGGAACAATAGCAAGTTTAGGCAGACTTGGCAAAAGCTACGGCTGCCCCGCGGTTCCAAGAGAGTTTGCAGGTCCAATCATTAACACAATCAAAGATGGAACGTTGTTGTTTATTTATGCTGACAACTCCGAATACCTCGCAAAAACACGTTTGATCCATCAACCTAATATATTAATGGCTCAATTTCAAAAAAGACAGTCTGCCTTTGATCACGAAGGCTAATAACAAAAAAGCCTGATAGAAATATTTCATCAGGCTTTTTTATGTTGTAAATCACTGTCCGACAGAGCACCTTCGCATTCACGTTAAGCTAAGATTTATGCTTTTTCTTAAATTTCAACATCCAATTGTAAATTGCATCGTCATGAAACAGTCGTTCCACGCTTCCGTGTGTGCCCCCTTTTATTACATTTAAGCTCACATTTGCTTCCGGATCCTCTCTTTTTATCGCATTCATAATTTTTCGGGATTCCGAAATTGGCACAGCACGATCAGCAGTACCATGATGAAGCCATATCGGCACCTGCGTCAGGTTAGATGCATACTGACTCGATCCACCACCACATATTGCAACGGCAGCAGCCACCCTTTCAGGATATTTGCCAGCCACATCCATTGTACCATAGCCTCCCATACTCATGCCGCAAACGTAAATACGATCGGGGTCGGCATTGTAATGTTCAATAACATAGTCAACAATTTCGATCACTTTGTCTGGATCCCATCCTCCCCGGGACTGTGGTGCAACAATTATCCCAGGTACATCCTGCCCTTTATTGATGGCATACAATACACCGTAACGCTTTACACGGTCTAAATTTGTCCCGGACAAACTTCTTCCGTGCAAAAACACAAACACAGGCTGCTTTTCAGATTCCAATGAATCCGGCGCAGCATCTTTCAATAGAAAGGGATAAGCAGTCTCCCCTTTTATAGCGTGTATCTCCTGCGCATTTACGCGCATCAACAGCGTAAAGAAAAAACAGATATACAGGTAAATTTTTCGCATACTTCTTGTCTATGACTATCTAGCTTAATTTTGGAGCACTAAAAATACAATTAAATGACTTTTATGGTATGCATTTAACATGTTTTAACACTTCGATTTCGGGAACATAGCCATTCAAAGAAAAGAAAGGCCTCATTCCTTATTAGCACAAATTGATCATTTGAAAGATTCCATCCAATTATAATTGCATTTCATGCCAAAATTATCTTAGTTTGTAACATTGTCGCAAAATATCCAAGCTCTCACATGAAAATATTGCATACCGCCGATTGGCATTTAGGAAAAAGATTGGACAGTTTTTCCCGGATAGATGAACAAGTACTGGTCATGGACGAAATCGTTCATATCGCAGATCGGGAAAACGTGGATCTGGTGATCATCGCAGGAGATCTGTTCGATGCCTTCAATCCAGGTGTGGAAGCCATTGAGTTATTTTACCGAACCATCAAGCGTCTTACAAAGAATGGCATGCGCCCTGTAATAGCAATCGCAGGCAATCACGATTCACCTCATTTGATTGATGCACCCGATCCTTTGGCAAGAGCGTCGGGGATCATCTTAATCGGGCATCCTCATGCTGTGGTCACTCCTTTCGCAACAGAGGGTTTCACCGTGTTACAGTCAGATACAGGCTTCATCGAATTAAGCTTGCCGCAATTTGACGACCCGATTCGTATTCTTCACACAGCCTATGCCAATGAAATACGCTTAAAACAGTATCTAGGCGAAGAGAAAGAAAGTAAATTGAATGAAGTGTTAGCGGCAAATTGGCAAAAAATAGCCAATACCTATTGCGATGATAAAGGCGTCAATATATTGACGGCACATCTTTACATGAATAAATTGGGCAGTCCACTTTTAGAGGAGCCAGATGGCGAAAAACCGGTCAAAATTGGTAATGCAGACTTAATCTATTCAGAGGCCATCCCGCCGCAGGTCCATTACACGGCATTAGGGCATATCCATGGTTATAAAAATATCGGTTCGGCTGAGAAACCGGTAATTTATGCATCTTCGCCCCTATGTTATAGCTTTTCGGAGGCTGGGCAAACTAAATACGTTGCGCTGGTGAATGTATCGGCCGGCGAACAAGCAATTGTCGAGAGCATTCCATTGACTCAGGGCAAACCGCTGGTCCGAAAATCATTCGACGATATTGAGCAGTGTATATCTTGGTTGTCTGAAAACCCCAATGCATTGGTGGAGCTCACGCTGAAATCGGAGACCTTCTTAAAAGCCGAGGACCGCAAGCGAATCTATCAGAGCCATTCGGGAATAATCTACCTCATTCCGCTCGTTAAGCAGGATGAGCAAGAGCTGCTTGAAGCCAAAGAAATTAATCTTACACAAGACATGTCGACTTTATTCAACGATTATTTTAAATCCAAGAACGGCAACCAGGCACCCAATGATGACATCCTCGATCTTTTTCGCGAAATCCTAAACTCATAATCCATGATTCCATTAAAGTTAACTCTAGAAGGGATATACTCATATCAAGAACGTCAGACGATCGATTTCACTGCGCTTTCTCAAGCAGGTCTTTTTGGTATCTTCGGTGCTGTGGGTTCCGGCAAATCATCGATATTGGAAGCAATTACCTACGCCTTATTTGGGGAAACAGAACGCCTGAATGCACGGGATAAGCGCGCTTATAACATGATGAATCTAAAGTCTAACCGATCTTATATTGAGCTTGATTTCGTCAACTTTGAAGACCGTACATTTAGAATTACCCGCGAATTTAAACGCAATTCCAAAAATTTCGATGATGTGAAATCGCCCACGGTTGTACTCTACGAAAAAATCAATGAAGCATGGGTCCCACTAGAAAGCAGCAATACACAGCATATCATCGGATTAAGCTATGAGAACTTCAAGCGGACAATCATCATTCCTCAAGGACAGTTTAAAGAGTTTATAGAACTCGGAGCCAAGGAACGCACGGATATGATGAAAGAAATTTTTCAGCTGCATCGATTCGACCTGCAGGATAAAGTTTCCAACCTCTATAAAAAAAATCAGTCCGAACTGGATCACCTCAACGGTCAATTAATCGGATTTGATGAGGTCACAACCGAACTGATAGAAACGACCGAAACAAATCTCCAACTGGCAGTCGAGTCCTTTGTCGTCCTTGAGTCGTCGTACAAGGCGCATCATGAAAGGTTCTTAAGCCTCAAAAAACTCAAAGAGGATTTCTTAGAACTCCGAACAGTGAAAGCACTCTTTCAGCAATTGCTAGAACAAAAAGATGAAAAAGAAACTTTACGGTTAAAGTTAAATCGCTTTGAGGAAGCGCAAACCAACTTTCTACATATTCTTAAAACTAAGGAAAAATTAGCGGCGGAAGGCCTAATTACACAGAAAAGAGTAGAAACCGAAAAGCAGAGACAGGCCGAAATTCAACAGCTAATCCAGGAGCATTCCTCAAGTCTAAATCTGTTGAAATCACAATATGAGCTGCTACCACAGCGTCGTATTCAGGAATTGGACCTGGAATTGATAAGCCAATTGATTACGTTTTCAAATGAAATCAAGAGTTTACAGGATCGGGCGCAGAAGGGACGCAATTTTGTGCAGGAAACGAAAGATCAACAACGACATTATAAAGCCAGAATTCAGGAGACAGAAATTCAAATCGTCAGCCTAAAGCGAGCAAAACCCTCATCTCAAGAACTCATGGAGCTGGGTCAGTGGTATACCAAGCAGCAGAGCATCCAGCAGCAGGAAGACGACCTGAACAAACAGGCCATTGATTTAGAAAAAAGCATAGCCATACTGAAGAATGAACTCCATACCTTCCATCCTGATCTCGAAGAATTTCGATCCAATCATCCTCTTGTCGTCAATGCCCTCGAGCAAAAACTTCAAGCACTCCAAGATGAAAAATCTCATCTTCTCCTGCAGCAAAGGCTGACCCAATATGCAGAAAACCTTAAAGCAGGCTCCCCGTGCCCACTATGTGGAGCTTTGGAACATCCCGCCATCAATCAAGGACAGGATATTTCTCACCAGGTTGCCGCTAATGAGAAATTGATTACTGAGACAAATGAGAACCTTAAGCACCAACAAGATCAGCAATTTCAGGTCGAGAAACTTCAGCTACGTTTGCAGTCACTAAATGATCAGCAACAAGATCTACATACGAAAATACAGCTGAATGCCCGTAACAAAATTGCGCATGCCCAACAATTTACATGGGCCGGTTATAGTCCTACGGATGAATCCAGCTACACATCAAATAAGCAGGAGCTTGCCCGGATCGAAACGCAACTAGCAAAAGTGGAGCAACAACTTGGCGAACACCAGGCTACACTCGCCTCCGTTGAGGAAAAGCTGGAGAAATACAATAAAGCACTGCATCAGTTTGAACGTGATGAAGCAAGCAAACAGGCCCAGATTAATCAAAATATGGGGAATCTAAAAACGCTGCGCTGGTCCGACTATAAAATGCGGGAGTCCGAAGCAGTCGAACAGGAATATACTGCACTGAAAAGATCGAATCTTGAGATTGAGCGCGACTACATTGCTTTAAGCGAACGATTAAATGAGTTAAACAGTCAATTTGCAGCCCAAAACAGCTTGGTACAGACCATTGTTGAACAGCTCGGACATATCGAACGTGAAAGTCAAGAGGCCGATGTCACGCTCCAACAGCTACTTGAGGCGTCACCCTTTGAAACGTTGGAAGAGATTCGGCAAATCCTCGCGGAGAATTTGTCTGTCATACAGATCCGACAAGAGCTGGAGCAATTTCAGATTCAATTTGAAACGGTGAAGGCACAGATCAGTCAGTTGGAAAAGAAACTCGTCGACCAGGTATATGACGAAAACCAATTTCTCGCGCAGGAAAAAATCCTGGATGAGAGCGCCCAAGAATTGAAAGCAAGCACAGAAAATGTTGCCCGACTTCAACAAGAGCGCGATCAGCTAAGAATCGCCTATGCTAAAAAGGAAAATCTCCAGCAACAACAGATCAAACTAAGTTTACGCCACGATAATTTGAAACAACTTTTTAATCTATTTAAAGGTGCGGGCTTTGTGCAATATGTTTCTTCGATTTATTTACGGCAGCTGTGTGATCATGCGAACATTCGTTTCCATCGCATGACCCGCAATCAACTTAGCCTGCAGCTGAATGACAACAATGAATTTGAAATTATCGATTATTTGAATGAGGGAAAAAATCGCAGTGTAAAAACACTATCCGGTGGACAGGCATTTCAGGTATCCCTAAGTCTGGCTTTGGCCTTAGCAGAAAGTGTACAGTCTAATTCGCGTGCGACCAGAAACTTCTTTTTTATCGATGAAGGCTTTGGAACACAAGATATCACTTCTGTTAATATTGTTTTCGAAACCCTATTAGATTTACACAAGGAAAACCGCATCGTCGGTATTATTTCACATGTTGAAGAGCTCAAAGAACGTATTCCAGTATCTCTTTCAATAGAAAAGGATGAAGAGCGTGGCAGTCAAATTTTTATCAATTAATTCCGTTTTATTTTGTATATTAGTTATAGCGGTTCCGCTGAACGAGCCTGATCGCTATAACCAACAAAAACAAAAGATTATGGGCTTATTTTCAAACAATAAAAAAGGAAAAGGGTCTCATCCTTTTTTTCATAAGGCTACCAAAACAGTAAGCAGCACGGCCTTTTCAGCTAAAGAAACCAGTCAAACAAGGACGGTACAATCCATGCTTTTTGTCAAACAATACGATATACTAACGATCTTAAGGGAGGTTTTAATGCCGCAGAATCAAAACTAAAATTAAGCAGATTTCCATCTTCCATACTAACGTGAATGATGTTGGCCCTACATGTAAACGTAAACAGACTATGTTTACTACGCACGATTAGTGCCTAGGTTAAAGAAAGTCTAGGTACAGCATAGCGTATAAAGCTATCAAAATTTAGCAAAACAACATGATTGCTAATCACTGGGAACCAGAACTTCACAATTGGCTTTAGGGCAGAAAAAAGAAATACAATAAAACATTGAAATTATAAAAAAGAAAGTTTATTTTAACCAGACAAAACTTTTTCCAAAAAAATATTGTCATACGATAAATAACAATCGATAGACAGTATATTTGTCAGCTATATGAAGTACAAACAAATCAACAATAATTCCATCAATCAAATCATGCTAATCGTCATCATATTGGCGATATGTATATTGATCTTTACAAGCTTATTCTACTACCTCCCCGGTTTTCTGGGAGCAGTTACCTTATATATTCTTTTTAGAAAAATCAATTTTAAGTTGACTGAAGAAAAAAAATGGAATAAATCTTTCGCCAGTATTTTATTGATATTATTGACTATCATATTCTTGGTAGGGCCACTCTATCTGTTAATCAACTACATGGTACCTCAGGTAACAGAAGTCATTAGCAACAAAGACGATCTGATGCACAAGTTTGACTCGATCAAAACGTACTTTAAAGATAGCCCCTATTTAAGCAATATCGATCTTTCTGATACCGCCTTAATGGGAACGCTTCAAAAAGCAGCTAAATTTATACCCAATATTCTGAATTCCGTTGCGGAAGTTGGTGTCAATATACTGGTAGCGCTATTTGTGTTGTATTTTATGTTGGTTAGCAGCAAAAAACTAGAACAAACCATTTATCAAGCGATCCCTTTCACCCAAACCAGTAAAGCCGAGTTGTGGAAAGAATTTGATATGATGGTAAAATCCAATGCAATCGGTATCCCGATTTTGGCTATATGCCAAGGTATTGTAGCGGGGCTTGGTTATTGGTTCTTTGGCTTGGAGAGCCCGATCTTTCTGGGAATTCTTACCGCAGTTTCCACTATAATCCCAATTTTGGGAACCATGGTTGTGTATCTACCGGCAGCGATTTTTCTATTGGCGAATGGACAGTCCGGAAATGCAATAGGTCTTGCCTTATATGGTATCATTATTATTGGTAGTATTGATAATGTACTTCGATTTACCATATTGAAAAAGTTGGGTGACGTTCATCCCTTAATAACGGTATTCGGTGTTTTGCTGGGATTAAACCTATTTGGTATGCTGGGATTGATCTTCGGTCCACTAATCCTATCTTGTGTGGGTGTATTATTGAAGGTGTATAGCATTGAATTTGGAAGAAGTACGCCAGAAATTATTCAGTCTACCTCATTGACAGACTCAAAGTCTACGCATGACGGTCCTGACATCATAGAATAAAGGAACTGCAACAGGTTAAATTGTTTTGATCACAACATGCATTAATATCCAGTATACTGTCATAAATGAATTTCTACGATTAAGAATCCCTTTTTTTTCATAGTTTTGATCATTAGTATAATACATTCTTCAATACTTTCTACATAAAAATTGACGATGTATTAAGCATAAACATTAAAACGATAAAATCACGAAAACTGATTTAAAAGCAAACGTATTCTATGAATAAAAAGATAATCTTAGGAGTGACAGCGTTATTGGCCGCCGGCATTCTTTCCTCATGCAACAACAACAAACCGAAAACAGATCAAACTGCAAATACTACGCAGGAAGCCAGTGCTGACAGCCATGATCATGCAGGTCATGATCATGCAGACCACGATCCTAGTCAAGCTGCGCCAAAGCAATCTTCCGACCCTGCAGCCATTCTTCCTAATTTCACATTTTATCAGCTTCGTTCGGGCATCCGTGTTACGCAGGAAAACGTTGCTAAAGACAAGAATACCGTTTTTATTCTATTTGATCCCGGGTGTAGTCATTGCCAACATGAAGCTACGGAGCTTGAAAAGAATATTGATCGTATAAAAGACGTCAATATTTATTATATTTCCATGAATGATCCGGCCTTAGTACTAGGTTTTTTTGACACCTTTGCACCTAAACTATCCAAAGCATCCAACGTAGAGGTATTGATTGATAAAGACCAAACGTTTATACAGACCATTCACGTACCTTCACAATTTCCCGCAAATTACGTCTATGGTGCGGACGGAAAACTAAAAGCACATTGGGAAGGTGAAAAAAATATTAACGAAGCAATAAGCCAATTTCATAAATAATCTGAAATGCTAAACATAGCAATCAATGGATTCGGACGCATCGGTCGGAATACACTACGTAATATCTTTTTACGGGAGGCTTTCGATGAACTGCAGGTCATTGCCATCAATGACCTGACAGATACGAAGACCTTAGCCCACCTATTTAAATACGATTCTGTACATGGTCCTTTTCCTGGCACCGTGACACACGATGAAAAACATATTATTGTCAATGGTCTTTCCATCTTGGTTACCAATGAAAAAGCTCCTGCAGCACTGCCCTGGCAGGAGCTTCAAATTGATGTTGTCATCGAATCTACAGGGTATTTCACCAGTCGTGACAAAGCGGCTCTCCACCTGGAAGCTGGTGCAAAAAAAGTGATTATCTCCGCCCCGGCACAAGATAAAGACATTCCAACAGTGGTATTGGGCATTAATGACAGTGTCATTGATCTATCTGCTTCGATTTTATCCAATGCCTCCTGTACAACAAACAATGTTGCTCCCCTCGTTAAAATATTGGATGAAAATTGGGGCATCAGAGATGGCTATATTACCACGGTTCATTCCATGACGGGAGACCAGAATCTTCACGACGCACCACATAAAGATTTAAGGAGAGCGCGGGCAGCATCGTCGGCGATCATTCCAACAACTACTGGTGCCGCTAAAGCGATTACCAATGTTTTTCCGCATCTGCAGAATAAACTTGGCGGAGCCGGGATACGTGTCCCCGTACTCAACGGTTCATTGACGGACTTTACCTGTACGCTCGAGAAAGAAACCACTGTAGAGGAAATCAATAAAGCATTCAAAGCTGCAGCAGAAGACGAATTAAAAAACGTATTATTTTATACAGAAGACCCCATCGTTTCGGTAGATATCATCAATAACCCCTATTCATGTGTATTTGATGCGCAGTTAACTTCGGTAGTGGGCGGTCTGGTCAAAGTTGTGGGCTGGTATGACAATGAATTTGGTTATTCCAATCGTTTGGTTGACCTTCTGATCAAGATCGATAGGCTCGCATAAGTTTGCTACCTCATCATCATCTTAGGATAGGTGGCGGCATAAAAAAAGCGTCCTTGCCAATTATAATTGGCAAGGACGCTTTTTTTTCTTCATGCATTAATTTTACATTTCCCCTTCAACGCCTAATCCAAATAACGCAAAATCATATTTGACCGGATCCAGCGGATCCAGTAAACGCAGATTGGCTGTTAATTCCTGGGCTGTTTTCCAATTCACTTTATCCAGCGTAATTAGACCAAATTTGCGGGCAACACGCTCGACATGGACATCACAGGGACAGATGAGATCTTTTGGGGACAGGCGGTGCCAAATACCAAAATCTACACCTTTTGTATCTTTTCTGACCATCCAGCGTAAAAACATATTGATCCGCTTAACAGTTGACTTCTGTGCTGGACTACTAATGTGCTTCCGCGTGCGAACAGGATAATCAGGTAAGGAAAAGAAATAGGTTTTAAAGGCATTCAATGCCATTTCTAGGTCGACCTCTTCCCTGTTCTCCTGTCCTACGAGAAAAGCATCCTCCAAAGATTCGAAATGCGCATAGTGATGCTTAAAAAAAGAAACAAAATAAAGAATGTCGGTATCATTGAAGGTACGGTGCTTAAATCCCAGCAAGGTCTTTAAATCCTGTTCTTGGTGATTTACAATATAATCGTATGGCGAACCATCCATACGAGCCACCAGTTCATTACATTTATTGATAATCGTCTTTCTTTGTCCCCAAGCCATGATGGAAGCCAAAAATCCCATGATCTCAATATCCTGCTTCCGGGAAAATTGATGGGGAATCGATATGGGATCATTTGGAATAAAACCAGGTTGATTATATTCATCAACTTTCTTATCCAAGAAATCTTTCAGATCAAAATCAACGGCCATACTAATCCTTATCTTCCAGTTTGAAGAATACCTTTACAAATCTTTGCGATCAAGCCTGGGCCTTCGTAGATAAAACCGGTATAAACTTGAATGAGACTGGCTCCAGCATCTAACTTCTCAATGGCATCTTTCGCCGAATGAATCCCCCCTACACCGATGATCGGAAATGCCTTGTTGGATTTTTCACTTAAGTAGCGAATCACTTCCGTTGAACGTTTTGTCAAAGGACGTCCACTTACACCACCCGCTTCATTGATCAGCTCCTGTTGGCTCTGTAAGCCTTCTCTTGAAATCGTCGTATTCGTTGCGATAACACCTGCAATTTGAGTTTCCAAAACGATCTCGACAATATCATCCAATTGACTATCCGTCAAATCGGGCGCTATTTTAAGCAAGATGGGCTTCGGAGCCGATTTTGCGATATTGAGGCTTTGTAAAGTATTCAATATATGTTTTAAAGGCTCCTTTTCCTGTAAATCCCGTAAGCCCGGTGTATTCGGAGAACTCACATTAACAACAAAATAATCCACGTAGTCAAACAATGCATTGAAGCAATAAATATAATCATTGACAGCTTCTTCATTGGGTGTCACCTTATTCTTACCGATATTTCCCCCTATTAACAATCCTTTTCGATCCTTTAGATTTTTCAATCTTGTAGCGGCAACATCTGCCCCCTGATTATTAAATCCCATTCTATTGATCAACGCTTCATCGGGAACAAGGCGGAACATCCTGGGTTTATCGTTGCCCGGTTGCGGCTTAGGAGTTACCGTTCCAATTTCGATAAAACCAAATCCCAAATTAGTCATATCCGCAATATATTCCGCATTTTTATCAAAGCCAGCAGCAAGGCCCACCGGATTTTTAAACTTCAATCCAAAGACTTCGCGTTCCAAACGTGGATCTTCCACGGTAAAAAAAGCATTCAATAATTGTTTGGCGCCCCAAATTTTTGAGAAAACATTCAATCCACCGGTCACTTTATGGTGAGCCGTCTCCGGATTCATTGTAAAGAATATAGGTTTGACTAATTTATACATAATCGCAAAGTTACTCAAAGAAGAAGAAATATTCATTACTTTTGTACTTTTGCAGTTGAAATGATATCAATAAATAATTTAACATTTGAAATAGGATCTCGCGCTTTATATGACGAAGCAAACTGGCATATCAAACCAGGAGATAAAGTTGGCTTGATCGGTGCCAATGGTACAGGTAAATCGACTTTACTTCGCCTTATTGTCGGTCAATATACGCCCACATCAGGAACGATTTCCATGGCGAAGGACCTTAAGATTGGTTATTTAAACCAGGACTTATTGTCGTACCATTCTGACAAAAGCATTTTGCATGTTGCCATGGAAGCTTTTGAGCGCCAAAATCAATTACATGCCGAAATCGAGGACTTACTCCACAAACTAGAAACAGATTATTCGGATGAAATCCTGAATAAACTAAGTGATAAACAAGTAGAATTTGAGGCTTTAGATGGTTATAACATCGAATTTAAGGCCCATGAAATCCTTGCCGGTTTAGGTTTTTCCGAAGAAGAACAGAAAAGACCATTGGCCACTTTCTCCGGAGGATGGCGTATGCGGGTTATGCTTGCCCGTATCTTATTGCAAACTCCAGATATTCTGTTATTGGATGAACCGACCAACCACATGGACTTACCTTCCATCAAATGGCTGGAGAACTATCTGCAAGCATTTGATGGCGCCATTGTGATTGTTTCCCACGATCGATATTTTCTTGACCGCATCATCAAGAAAACGGTAGAATCACGTAAAGGAAAATTAACACTTTATGCAGGTAACTACAGTTTTTATCTTGAAGAGAAGGAACTACGGAATGAATTGCAGGCCAATCAATTCAAAAACCAGCAAGCCAAGATAAAACAGGAAGAACGCCTTATCGAGCGTTTCCGCGCCAAGGCTTCCAAAGCCAAAATGGCGCAGTCGCGCATCAAAGCATTAGATCGCTTGGAGAGAATTGACGATGTAGACGATGACAATCCTACGGTAAACTTCAGCTTTAAATTTTCAAAACCTTCGGGGCGCCACGTCGTGACATTGGAAAATATTTCCAAGTCATACCCTAACCTGGAGATCTTAAAAAATACTTCAGCCATTATAGAAAAGGGTGATAAAATAGCCCTAATTGGTGCCAATGGTAAAGGTAAATCTACCCTCTTACGTATCGTGGCCAATGCGGATCACCAGTTTGAGGGAAAAGCAGAACAGGGACACAATGTTTCGCAGACATTTTTTGCGCAACACCAGCTGGAGGCCTTACATCTGGAAAATTCCATCCTTGCCGAGTTACAAACTTTTGCGCCGAAGCATACAGAGACTGAATTGCGCTCGATCCTTGGATGTTTTCTATTCACTGGTGATGATGCATTCAAAAAGATCAAAGTACTCTCCGGAGGTGAGAAATCGCGTGTGGCCCTTGCAAAAGCATTAACCGCGGACGCGAACTTCTTAGCGCTCGATGAGCCTACCAACCACTTGGATATGCAGTCTGTCAACATTCTGATCCAGGCCTTGCAGCAATACGAAGGTACATTTATCGTTGTCTCCCACGATCGTTATTTCTTAGACAATGTAGCAAACAAAATCTGGTACATTGAAGACAAACAGATCAAGGAATACCCAGGTACCTATCAGGAGTATGAAGAATGGGCTGCAAAACGCGTCGTAAAGGCGGACGTAAAAACGGAGAAAAAAATCAAGGAAGAACCCAAAGTAAAGAAAGAAAAGCAACCACTTACGGAAGATAAAACACGTTTGTTGAGTAAAAAAAATAAGGAGCTAACGTCTTTTGAACAAAAAATTGAAGAGCAAGAAATTTTAGTTAAAAATTTAGAATCAAAACTTGCCGACGAAGCAGTGTATTCGGATTCGACTAAGTTACAGGAAACTACACGCTCTTACAACTCAGCGAAGGCATTATTGACGCAATTTCAGGAGAGTTGGGAACAGCTGGCGGAAGAAATCATGGAATTGGAAAATGGTTAATTTTTTTGGCTTAAAATCAGCTTATTAAACCTCAAAGCATGATTTTAAGCCAAAATTATTTGCAGGAACAGGATTAAAGCCCTACTTTTGCATCACTTCAAACAAGGAACGACAGTTCAAAATAAAGAAGTAAGATTCCGTAGCTCAGCTGGTAGAGCAATACACTTTTAATGTATGGGTCCTGGGTTCGAATCCCAGCGGGATCACTGAGAAAAGCTAATCGCAAGATTGGCTTTTCTTGTTTAAGCGTATTACCTTAGATTTTCAAAGACACATAATTGGATCAAGCAGACTTCTTGGGGGAATATTAAAAATTTCCTAGTTTAGCATCTTTAATACAGATATCCCTTGCAAGACGCCGAACGTAAATTACTATCGCTATTGATGCCCGAAGGGCTTTTAGAATACTTTCAGATTTTAGAAGTCGATCAGGTTGACAATCAACTCCACATTTATTTAGATGAGCTTAATATTTCTCCAACAGGCTATGAGAACAGCAAGCTGGAGTCAAAGGGCTTTATGCCTTCTACAGAGATTTCCGACTTTCCCATTAGAGGTCAGAAAGTCACATTACATATCCGCCGCCGTCGCTGGACAGTCTTAGATACGGGACAGATTATCACAAGAGATTGGAACCTGGTCCGTGAAGGTACCCGAATGACAACTGAATTCGGGCTTTTTTTAAAGAAGATATTTGGATAACTATCCTGTAAGTGCCCAATTGGTAGGATTATTCTTCCAGATGGACGGCAAGCAACTTCAGGATCAATACAAGAACCATCTCAGTGACTTCCATGATTGGGGCCAAAAGCCACATGCAGAGCGATGGACTCTTTTCCCCGGGAATATCTCCGAACGCTTGAGTATCGATGAGACCAGTTTTAGCAACGGTGAATTATATACCATTGTTAGTAGTAAATCGGCAAAAGGGCGTAAAGGGACGATTTTGGCAACTATCAGGGGCACAAAGGCTGAGGATATCATGACTGTTCTTGAGCGAATACCTTTACGTTCAAGGAATAAGGTAAAGGAGGTGACCATGGATATGGCACCGAACATGGCTAAGGCAATCCGTAGATGTTTCAGGAATGCCAGGCGTGTGGTCGATCGGTTCCATGTCCAAAAGTTAGCTTACGATGCAGTGCAGGAACTCCGTATCAGGTATCGTTGGGAAGTATTGGATGCAGAAAGCAAGAAGATGGCCTATTCTATAAAGCAGGGAACCCCATATGAACCCGAGTTGTTGCCTAATGGAGACACGCTCAAACAGTTACTGGCTAGATCCAGACACCTCTTGTTCAAGCATCCAGGCCGATGGTCCGAAAACCAGAAATAACGAGCTGAACAGTTGTTCATACGGTTTCCCAAACTAAAGCTCGCTTATGACCTTGGAATTGCCCTGGGTGACATATTCAATAAATGCAGGGACAAAAAGATAGCATTTACCAAGCTGGGACTGTGGCATAATCAGGTTGAGAATGCGGGCATCGCCTCTTTTGAGAGCGTAGCAAGATCCATTGCGGCACATCATCAATATATCCTACACTACTTCGACAACAGAAGCACCAATGCTTCAGCAGAATCTTTCAATGCAAAGCTCAAAGCTTTCAGGAGTGTCTTTCGGGGCGTAAGAGACACCACATTCTTCTTATATAGAGTAATGAAACTGTATGCTTAAAAACTTTACCCCCCAAACTTTCGGTATGATCCACATAATTATCAATGTGGAATTTGTTTATCAGGTTATCCTACTTCGATTTAATGATGTCATTTATTTTCACGCAATGACTTTAATTCTTTAATTCCGTTCAAAATACCTCCTATAATGATATTTCCATATCCAACAGCCGATAATTCTAAATGTATATGGATTAGTTTTAAAAATGTAAGTAGTCAACGTTAAAACATTCCAGTTTTAGATGCTTTGAAAGATGTCAAAAGATCATTTCGCTTTATCTCTATACCTAAATAAACTATTACCGCGAAACAGTTTTTTTTGTCACAGAAGCGTAGTTCCTTTTCCTTTTTTTTGTTTGATCTTTAATTGCAGTAAATGAGGATCAAAGAGTGATCAGATTCTAATTTAGTACAGTGCTTGTTCAGTGCTTGTTCAGTGCTCGTTCAGTGCTTACTCAGTGCTTACTCAGTGGGAACTGAACAAATACTGACTAATCACTGTCTAAAAAATGATTGAAAACTGTTATTACCTCCCAATTGGTATTAGAATGTATCAGTTTTAATGCCTCCTTAGCTATTTATTGTCAGCCAAGTGTGGCAGCCATCAAAAAGGGATCGAGCTAACCATATTAATAACGCTGCTGTCTACCCGGGCGTTTAGCAATTTAGCCCCATATTTACATAAACGAGCAGAATAAGTGCTGGACCTTGATCGATGACATCCTTGACATTGCATGTAGTAATAAACAACGTGGTTTAATTGCGTATAGCGATTAAAGAAAACCTTTGTGAATCGGACAGCAAGATATAAAAATTTGGAGTATTGAATCCCGCGATGCTTCATCGACAAGAAAATAAGCTGACTAGCTGTATAGACCAGTAACAAGAATAGTGAATCCGTATAAACAAATCTGCGTAACACCAAAATGAGACTAACCATCGGGATTTTGATACAATATGATCAAAATCAAATGTGTTATTTCACTATTTTCACCCATTCATTCGATAACATGTATAAACAATTAGCAAGTCCATCGACATCTTCGAAATACAATCAGAAGCCATGAATAATAAAAACCTTTCTACAAAACCACACTATCCCATTTTAGACGGACTAAGAGGATTGGCGGCGATTATCGTTGTCACCTTTCATCTCACCGAGCCATTGGCAACAGGTCACCTCGATATCTTGGTAAACCATGGCTATTTGGCAGTTGACTTTTTCTTTCTTTTATCTGGCTTTGTAATCGGTTATGCTTATGATGATCGCTGGCGTACAATGTCGATTGGCACTTTCTTTAAACGCCGTATTGAACGCCTTCAGCCCATGGTTATACTGGGTATGACTCTTGGCGCGATAGGCTTCTACTTTACCGATTCCACCATCTGGCCACTTATTCATACCGTCCCGATTTGGAAAATGCTTCTCGTAATGCTCATCGGTTATACGATTCTCCCCGTCCCCCTCTCTTTGGATATTCGTGGTTGGCAGGAAATGCACCCGCTCAATAGTGTTGGCTGGTCATTGTTTTTTGAATATATTGCCAATATTCTCTATGCTATCGGTATTCGTAAATTATCCAAAACAGCTTTAAGCATTTTGGTCATTATCGCAGCTGTGGCGCTCGCGCATTTGGCGATTACAAGTCCCAATGGTGATGTTAGTGGTGGCTGGACGTTAAATGTTGAGCAAGTGCGGATAGGAATCACCCGCACCATGTATCCCTTTTTTGCGGGCCTTTTGCTATCCAGAATAACCAATCCCAGCCGTATCCGACATGCATTTTTATACTGCAGTATTTTAATCGCCATTGTGTTGTATATGCCTCGTATAGGCGGAGCAGATCAGCTTTGGTTGAACGGGATATATGAGTCTGTATGCATTATCATTGTATTTCCCTTGATTGTTTACTTGGGAACAAGTAACATATCAAGTAGCAGAATAGAAAATAAGCTCTGCAAGTTTTTGGGTGACATCTCCTACCCGCTATACCTCGTACACTATCCTTTGGTCTATTTTTATGTTGCCTGGATCAGCAATAACAAGGATGTGACGCTAGTGACAGCCTTGCCTTATGCCCTTTTGATTTTGCTGACGAGTATTGCACTGGCCTATGTCAGCTTGAAATGGTATGACGAACCTGTCCGTACATGGCTCAGAAAGAAATTGGACTAATCATTGTTTCTATAGCTCTGCTTTGAGCTTTTGCAAGAGATGGGGTAACTTTTTGTGCAACTGCTTTTTCCAGCCCATTTCCATAATAAAACTGATCAAAACCAGCTTAATGCCTTTATAACCGGACTGTTTCACTTTCAAAAAAAGAGTCCCACTACAGGTTGGTTCTAATGAAAAGCTCAACACTGTATCCAATTTTGTGAAGATTCCTTTCGTTAGTTTATCTGCCTTATCCGAATGAATTCCGGCACAGGCCAATGCTTTCTCACCAGTAGCTTCACCCCGGTATCTATACGCAAGATATTGCTTGGGTATTGCCGAAATAATTTCGCAATGCGTAATACCATCCCAGCCCTTCTGGGCTTTCATCCTAAACGTAAAATAATGTCCTGTCTCGGTTTCGATGTCGTTTGGCATAAACCAAGCCCCAAGCAGGTCTGCTTCCGTCAATGCACGCCACACCAGATCTTGGTCATAGGGCAAAAATACTGTCAATTTAATTGTTCTCTCCATTTTTTGCATAGCTAAAACTGCTGGCCCAACAGTAATATCAGTTTTTTGATTTTTTCCATACGATTTAATTATTCATGCAATCAAATGTAATAAGACCACGATGAAAGCCAAGTACACCATCGGTTAAAGATCGTCCATTTCCTATTAATTCTTAATGATTTCCTACCCAAACGAATTAAAATGTTACAAAACAATTTCCAAAGCTGATTAATCAATCGATTGACTAAACTAATTATGATAAAAGTTTATTTTTTTTACACACCATAAAAGAACCTTATTTATATTTATTGATACACAATATAAACCATTATAAGAAAACTTTTAAATTTAATGCTTGCAACCCTCGCACTAGGGGTTGCATCCTGCAACAAGACCTTGGTTAACACCGAAGAAAGTGTAGGAAATCTAAAGGCAAACGCAGCAACAACTTCGGTAACCAATGAATGGAGCAGTAATCCCTATAAGCTGAATGTCATCTATTTTGTTCCAAATGATGTTGACTCCATTCCCAATTTCAGAAAGCGTCTTAGCAAGATCCTCTTAGATGCTCAAAATATGTTTGCAAATAATATGGATCGCGAAGGCTTCGGAAGAAAATCTTTCGGATTGGATCTACTCAATGACAGTTTGATTAATATCCATTACATCGCCGGAAAATACGGCAAAGCTACTTATCCATATTCAGGGGGTAGCGGAGCAGTGAAGGCAGAAGTGGACAGCTATTTTAACCAAAATCCGTCAGGAAAAAAAAGCGAGCACAATCTTATTATTATTCCAACGTATAATACAGATCCAGCTAATCCTGGAGGCCCGCCGTTCTATGGTACAGGCACCAGCTGCTACGCCTTAGATTATGTAAATCTGGACGCTAAAAACTTAGGAATAGGCGGCGATATTGGATGGAAAACAACTGTGTGGATCGGTGGAATGATCCACGAACTGGGCCACGGATTAAATGCCAGTCACAATAGGATGAACAAAACATTAGCACCAACTTTAGGTACGGCTTTAATGGGTTCAGGCAATTCAACCTATGGAATCTCCACAACCTCATTGACCAGTACCACAGCAGCAACATTTAACAATAGCCAAGTATTTAGCACTGTGGTAAGAAGTGACTGGTATGCATCCGCTTCTGCAGAAATTACATCCTTGTCATCAAGCTTTGTGAACAACAAGATTATCATTTCCGGGAAATTTACGACAACAAAACCGGTCAATGACATTGTTGTCTGGCATGATAGAGAGCCTTTTGGCGTAAACAACGATTATGATGCCGTACAATGGGCCACAAAAATAATTGGCCAGGATAGCTTTCGATTCGAGTGTCCATTAGCTGATTTTTATGATCTGACAGGGAATTACGAAATGAGAATAGGGTTTCTACATGCCAATGTAAGCCGTACAACCTTAGGGTACGCTTATAACTTCGTTAACAATGTACCCGATTTATCCAAGGTTGTTACCTATAAACTTTTACCGACAACAGGTTGGTCAATTGTCGCTAGCGATAGTAACGAGCCTGGATCACCGGCGAGCAATGTATTGGATATGAATAGAAGTACAGTGTGGCATACGCCCTGGTCGTCCACTCAAACTCCGCAGCCTCACTTCTCCTCCATCAATATGGGGGCATTACGCACCGTGAAAGGAGTTGCTTTCCGTAACCGCGACAATTTAAATGGAGCGATGAAAGATGTCAATATTTACTCAAGTACAAATAGTGTAAGCTGGACATTAATCAAAACGACGCAGCTGAGCAAAGTTGCTGGTTCCTGGATCAATGTCGATCTGAATGCCTCCGTTAACACCCAATACCTTAAAATAGAATCGACAAGTTCCTGGGGTGATTTCTTCTATTCTCATCTTGCAGATTTTGGTGCATATTAGTTTTTAAACCAATAGAATAGGCGGCCGGTATAACAAACAATACCGGCCTTTTTTGTTTTGATCACCATGAATAAGTGAGTTTCATAAGTGTGGTTAGCAAATAATTTTATATTTTTAGTACGGCGTGCAGGCTTTGACTTATCAATAAGCTAGAATAAACGACCGAAGTAAACACTTACCAAAAAAAATAGGATGAATCGACAAGAACTGATCAAAACTTTTTCTGACAACCACCATACGGTTATTGCCTATATCCAGGCATTACCTGATCCCCTTTTTTTATACCGTAATCATGAAAAATGGACAGCTGGTCAGCAGCTAAAACATATCCTCTTAACGCTTCTACCCTTTCCAAAGATACTGCAATCAAAAGAGTTCATCGTCCAAAAATTCGGCACCCTACAACGTAAATCTTGGGACTACGATACAGTACTTAACAATTATCTCAAAACAAGCCTACAGGCGCCAGGTCAATTTTTTCCTGATGAAATCCTGCCTGCACAAAAGAGAGCCTTATAACGCAATTAGAAGAAGTAATAACCACAATTAATCAATTATTTGCACTGTACAATGAAGAGGAGCTCGATAGCCTGGTCTTACCCCACCCTTTGCTCGGAAAACTCAGTATACGTGAAATGTTTTACCTGATGAGCTATCATCCCCTACACCACCTGAATCAAATTAAGGAAAACTTGGCGTCATTAAACCACTAAGTAGCAACTTATTTTTCAACATGTTGCCTGACTAGCATTCATGGTTTGTGTCTATTCCTTCATGGTATTTATCTATTCCCTTGTATGGACCATATCATATAAATCAAAGCCTTCAGCCCAATAATCTTTATGGATTTCCCGTAGTACAAAACCATTTTTCTTATAAAATCCAAACGTAAATTGAGAGGTGCCGACTTCGATCTTTTCAACCTGATGATGGGCGTAAAGAAAGTCAATGCGATGATGCAATAAGGTTTTTCCAAAACCAAATCCATAATATTTTGGATTTAAAAAACTCCAACTCAAATATCCTGTGCGCTGATCATCGGAAAAACCTACACCGCCGCCACCAATAATTTGTCCGTTAACCAGTGCAACAAAATACGTCTCCATTTCCTGATCCAGATATTCCATGAAATCGGCAACCTCGCTCTGTGCAAAGTACTTCGGTATATTCATATGAAGAATATCAATCAGTTTATTGCTATCCTGAACATCATATTTCCTAATTTCCAAATACTTATCCATAATTGGTATGATTACAAATCCCTGTCTATTTTAAACTTACATCTCCTGTGAAGTTTCTTAAATATAGGAATAATTTAGTGGGTTTTTATTGCACTATTCCCAAGCATACCCGCTAATCTCATTTTTATTAAAAAACATAAAAAACTATGGCTATTGGCTTGATTTTTGATTAATTTTTCGCTCGCACTGTGGCAAGCAGATGATTATTAAACACCCAATATGCAAAAACCTCAAAAGGATTTACCGATTTTTTTTGAAGCATTAAATCAAATGCCGATTGCCACGGCCATTTATGATAATTCGAACCTCAATATCGCATTTGCCAATTCTCGTATGTTAAAAATGTGGCGTACAGAGAATGAAATAGTTGGACATTTCTTTGGAGAGGTTTTTCCGGTTTTTACCCAGGAAGGATTTACCGATATACTCCGTAACGTCTGGGAAAGCGGTGTTACCTACAAGGCAGTTGAAACTCCCGCAACGATTGTTGACGGTGATTTCAAAATCAAACGCTATTTTGATTTTGAGTATAAGCCACTCTTTGATAAGCGCGGACGAACAAATTCCATCCTCCACACAGCTACCGATGTCACGCATAAGATACACGATGAGAAACCTTTAGATCGAGAAAATATAACTATCAATCCCGCAACCAACCTGCGCATGATATCCTATACACTATCACATGATGCTAAAAATCCCTTGGCACTCGCTAAATTGGGTATAGGTGTACTTAAAGAACATTTGGATATGCAAACCAATAGGCGGCTCGAACTGTATGAGGTCATCGATCAATCACTTGAAAACATCGCTGACATTATCGACAAAACGGTAGAGCTGAGCCTTGCCCCAATGTATAGGCTACGGAAACAACCTGTCCGTTTAGATCTTACATTGCCCAATTGGTGCCGGGAAGCTAAATTATTATTCCGTAGCCCGCATACTGAACTTATCTTTGGGGACCTTTTTCCAGTAAACAGTGATCAAAATGGAGTTTACCAAATCTTTACAAACTTGATCAACAATGCCATTAAATACTCTTCGGCCAATACGAAAGCAGCGCTGCATATTTATAGTGAAAAAGTAACGAACGGTGTGTTATATATCATAAAAGATAATGGTATCGGTATTCCGCAGCATGAACTCGAAAATATCCGTATGGAAAGACTTCGTGGCTCAAATTCAACGGAGTACCAGGGAAAAGGCATCGGATTGTTTATCGTTCAGGAAATTCTTGAAAGGCTCAAAGCGCAGATGGCCATTTTCAGTCAGGAAAACCAAGGGACCGAAATTCGTTTGTTTTTTCCAAATTAATAACGTGACGTAGCCTTTTATCTTCCTTTCAGGACAGATTTTGCCAATCTTGTCCTGCTATTCAAGAAAAATCATTGTTGAACTCCTGATTTATAGCTAATTTTGAATGTTTAGAAATTGCAAGCAAATCAGACAAGTCTTTATGAATCATTTTCGTAAATATTGGAAACTACTTTCCCATATTGGTGCACATCCGGACATGTCATACATCGATTTCAAACGCGTATACATGATCAATCTGATTGCATTGTTATGTTTATTTCCGACAATTTTCTTTTCAATCCTCAATCTTATCGACCACCGTTATATTTTAGCAGCGATTAACTTCTGCAATTCACTATGTGCGCTTACGGTCCTTCTACTTCAATATTATGAGAAGCGTACTATCGCTAAGGCAACACTGTTGACAAGTAATGCTGTGTTTTTCTTCGCTGGAGCGCTACTTTATAAAAATGGTGGCGAATACTTTTTATTGTGCACATTGATTGTCTCCATGTTGATGTATGATAATCGAAAGATCCATATAGCCCTTTGTATTACGGTAGCTTTTTTGATTTCACTCTTATATCTACTTCCCGATATACTCCCGTTAAGCCAGCAAGTGCCTCGATCTAGGTCTGTTTTCAATATTATCAATGCACTAGCTTTTATGGTCGTCGCAGTCAACTTCTTTCTTGACATCATCTATAAGAATATAAAAAAAATTGAGCAGCAACGCCGCAACTTAGAATCCATGAATCGGGACAAAGAAAAAATCTTTTCTATTATCGCGCACGACATCAAAAGTCCTTTTGCCAATCTGGAAGCACTGGTCTTTATGTTTCGTAATCAAATGCTCGACAGTACAAACTCCCAGGAATACATCCAGCAGATCTTTCAACAAATTACGCAGCAGAATCAGGCGTTGGATGATTTATTGCAATGGGGCAGCAGCAGTATGCAGGGGATCAATACCAAAGCATCACCCCAGTTGATCAAACCTATAATACAACAAATTGTTGAAGTTTTTAATGAGAATGCACAATCTAAACAGCTAAAAATCAATATTGATATACCAAACAACACACAGATAATTGCCAATCGGGATCATACCATCATTATTTTACGCAACTTGATCAGCAATGCGATTAAATTCAGCTATGTGAGCGGGAATATCAACATCTACACCAGCATGGATGAAACCTATACACATATTCATATTCAAGATGAAGGAATAGGAATTAACCCTTCGAAGTCCGCCGTACTTTTTAATGAGATCCAGCAAAAGTCTTTCGGAACGGAAGACGAACCCGGATCGGGCGTAGGCCTTGTTTTATGTAAGGATCTTATTGAGCGGAACAAAGGTGTAGTGAACATCCAAAGCACACCTAATAAGGGATCCGTTTTTACGGTCGGATTGCCATCCTGCCCCAGCCATAAACCACAAACCGAGTTCGAAGTACCCAAATGCTGTTAATTCAACTATAGGTTTAGAAATTTTTTGGTGGTTTTATGGAATCATTGAATTGCCGATGAAGAGAGAAAAATTGAATCTCCCTTTTGTAATTAAAACTATATCTTTATAAAAAGAATTACAGGGTCACTATGATAGAGAATACGTTTGGAATGGATATAATGCCTGAAAATGAACATGACCGACTGAATGCCCTCAGACGCTATAAAATAATGGGAACCCCCGCTGAAGCCAGCTTTGATGGAATTGCAAAATTAGCCAGCCAGATCTTTAATGCCCCTATTGCATTGCTCTCATTGGTGGATGCAGAATCGGTCTATTTCAAAGCAAATATCGGCATGGGCACCACAAAGGAAACGAATCGAGGGCAAAGTTTGTGTAGTCTGGCTATTTTGGACAAGAAAGTAACAGTCTTTGAAGATACATTGGAAGAAGATATCCTACTGACCAATCCAACTGTAATTGGAGACTTTGGGCTACGGTTTTACGCAGGTGCACCCCTTATTACACATGATGGTTTTATGATCGGTTCACTGTGCGTTATCGACAAGCATCCGCGGGCTTTCAGCGCAGCTGATCGACAGATATTAGCAGGTCTTGCACGCACAGCGATGGATCAAATCGAGCTTCGAAGTTCTTCCATCGATAAAATTGATGAGCTTGAGGGCGTCAATATTACCATGGCAACCATGCAACAACGACTGCTCGAACTTAATGACGAAATGGAGCTTGCCAATGACGAACTTTATCGCACGAATAGTCAGCTCAACAAATCCTATGATTTGACCGTGCTACTCAATAAAAATCTCAAAAAAAGTGAACGTCGATTCAGATCCTTTATAGATAAGGCCCCAATAGGCTTTGCGATTTTAACAGGCCGTGAGTTAGTTATTGAAGTTGCCAACGATAGGATGCTCAAGCTCTGGCGCAAAACCGAAATTGTCCTCGGCAAACCACTTGCACAAGCGCTTCCAGAACTTCAGGGACAGCCCTATTTAGGGATATTGGACGATGTCTTTACCACCGGCCAAAACTACATTGGAGATACTGCCTACGCAAGACTTGAGTCTATGGGGGTATTGGGCGATCATTATTTTGATTTTACTTATGAGCCGTTAAAGAATGATGAAGGTGAAACGGAGTCTATTATTGTCATAGCCAATGAAGTTACCGAGCGCATCAAAAGAAACGAACATCTTGAAGCTCTCAACTATCAGTTGGAAATTGCACTAAAAGCTGGTGAACTCGGCTCCTACAATCGCGATATCAAAACAGGAAAAATGGACTGCTCCGAAACCTGTAAAATCAATTTTGGTCTTACCAAAAACGACCGCTTTGACTATGAAGACCTCATGCGAAGCATCGTCCCTGAACACCGCGAAATGGTGTATCAAAAGGTGCAGGACGCTATCCAGAACAAGACCACTTATCACGCTGAATATCTCATCCGTTGGCCTGATGGATCGTTACACTGGATCAATGCATCAGGTCTTCCCAAATACGATCCAGAAGGTCATGCAACTCACCTCATCGGCGTAGTGGCAGATATTACAAAACGAAAGAATTACGAATCACAAAAAGATGACTTCCTGGGCATTGCCAGCCATGAACTAAAGACACCCGTCACGGGCTTAAAGGGAACGATTCAATTGCTGGAACGATTTAAGGACAAAACTGGAAGTGAGATCATTTCAAGGGTTATTGATCAGTCTGCTGTCAATATCAAAAAAATCGTTACACTTGTTGATGACCTGCTCAATATGCATAAAATCAGTGAAGGACAGCTTCATCTCGAAAAAACAACATTCAAAGCGTCAAAGATTCTTGCCTCCAGTTGTCACAATATCATATCCCAAGGCAACCATCAAGTTAATATTACGGGCGATCTCGATGCAACTATATTTGCTGACGAGCAACGCCTTGAACAAGTGCTTGTTAATTATGTCAACAATGCCGTTAAATATGCACCAGAATCGAGAGAAATCAATATCACTGTGGAACAGCTGCAAGATTGTATCAAGATAACCGTCAAGGATCAAGGTGAAGGTATTGATCCGGCAGTACAGCCTTTTATTTTTGATCTATATTATAGAGCAAACCATGAAGGCAAATCGTACTCGGGGCTCGGGCTCGGACTCTATATCTCCGCTGAAATTATCAAAAAACACGCGGGTCTAATAGGAGTTGACAGTACGGTAGGCTTGGGCAGCAGTTTCTGGTTTTCCATTCCACGCCCACCAGCGGAAAGATAATCGCAAAAGAGCCGGTAAAAAACCGGCTCTTTGTTATAAACTCCTATGCGCTTCTATTTACAGACTGCTTATGTGCAGCCGATCGGCATTTCAATATAGACTTAGGCCATCTCCTCAACCGTCGCGTCAGGCGCATTCTTCTTGACAGATTCAATGCCGTTTTCCATACCACTTGCGCTTTCATACATCTCGCTGCTTCCAATAATTTGACCATTGGTCGCCTTGAGATTGAAATAGTACTTACCATTGGTAGCAGTTTTACGATCAAATTTGTTATCGTCCTGAGCATTCTTCTTAACAGATTCAACGCCATTTAAACAGTTTGCTTTAGTTGTATAACCTTCACTGCTTAAAATCACCTGTCCGTTTCCAGCTTTTAGATTAAACTGAAATTCGCCATTTTTCCGAGTTTTTACTTCAAATTTACCCATTTTCTCAATTAATTAAATAAATACGTGGTTATTGGAATGAAATCCATACTACAATATAATACTTTTCCATGTTTTTATTGTAAAACAACGATTAATTTTTTTTCCGCGATAACGTACTTGTTTCTATCCGTCTATCCTGTCCAACAGGGTATTTAAGAATGTTTAATCTCTTAAAGTAGTTAGATCCTGCATTGGCGCTGGCAAATTTAAATCAGCTATTGCTGTATAGACAGATTCATCAACTTTAAACCCCCATTTTCTAAAAAAATCCGAGAGATCTTTTTGAGCAATCTGACATGCAGACAGCATAAAATAGCGCATTTTCTCTGCATCTGTCGAAACTGCGGGCCTGTTCTCGCGCGTAGTTTTGCTAAGTTTGATGTAAAAATCGTCGCCAAATCCCAACCAGAGTTGATGAAACATAATCATTTTCAAATCATTATCCCCCAAATTAAAGTTACGATCAGCGATATTTTTTTGAAAGTAAGTCGTCAATTTAGGCCAGGAATTATTGGCTGTCACTCGACTTACCGGCAATCCAAATCCCCTTTCGCTGGCTAGCGAATAGACATTCACGGTTGTTTCTGTCAGATTGTCCCACGTCCAAGCTTTTTGTTGATAGGTGTGGCCGACCTCATGCCATATTCCCCATCCATTTGTATTGGACAGATATTTTGGCTGCAACATACGATAAGATAAGGCATCGGTAAAATAAATAGAAATACCGGCTGCCATATAGCCTCCAGCACTCGAATCCCTCACTGTAATCAGATGCTTATTGTAAGGTATCGCATGAACTCCACTGGTACCATTCAAGCCACTGATTCGATTGGAAAAGTCAATAATTGAATCCAATCTATTAACAATCAGCTGTTGATCTTCGTCCCTGTACAACAGGGCATCGGCAATTTTGGCTACCATAATGGTGTGATCCGACGAGAAGACGACATCCGGAACGGTACTTTTCAACGAATCCAATGTAGCTACCCATTGCTCATGGGAGGTTATCCCCTTTTGAAAGTAAGGGACCGGAATAAATCCATTGCCAAAAGAAAGCTCGATTTCTCCAGTTGTTGTATAATTATCAGCTGTATAAATCACATAAACCAATCCCCCGTATTGATCCACTGTGAAAGTTTGCGTACCTGCCTAGAGATTGAAATACTGCCGGACTGGTCGAATATTATCTCTAAAAGGCGTCCCGATCGCTAAGCGTGCTGCTGTAGTACCCGAGTTGACTTTTACGTTTATGGTTATGGTACTGTTTGGCGCCACATAAAATCCGGTCATTTGCATCTCATTGTGATTCGCTCGAAACTGAAGTCTATCAGCCTCCGTTGCGGCCGAAGGACTTACGTTGAATAATTGGACCGAATCCGCTATTGCTAAGGATTCTGCGCCGGTATCGTTTGGTAAGGTGTACATTAAGCTGCCATCTTTCCGGCAGGAAATGCTCATAGCGATCACTAAAATCGTGATTAAGGAAAACACGGTCTTTCTCATAATTTTTAAATAAAGTTTATAAATTGTATTAATTGTCCGCACTGCTTCCGATCATCCTACAAAGCCTCAGCGGCTGTTTCGAAGTTTTTTATTTTTTTGATCGATTTAGGATTCCACAAAACTTAAAACAAGATGATCCATACAAAGAATTCTCTTCACCTTCGGTAAAGTATTAGTTCATAATCTTAAAGCAAGATATAATATATTGTACAGAAAAATAATCAACTGCTTCAGATCAAACGTTTGCACAATCAACGAAAACCTTTTCGCTTAGACAAACATCAAATAACCGAAAAGAAAGTATATTTTATAAAAAATAACAAGAATCGAGTAATAACCTTATTCTGTACCGCGATAGAAGCTAGATGTTATTCAAACTAATCGCTCAGATCTAACGCTATTCGCTCGAACACTCCATCATCCAGCACTAGCGGAGCTGCGCATGATCATCTCAATAACCATGATTAAATTATAGATGAAGATGACTTGAAGTGGATTAATTAGACGTGAGTCCTAAAAAACCTAAAAAAAAGCAGTATAACCAAAGGTCATAATCAATGTATTTCATAGTTTTATTTTTAATAAAGATAACATACGTAAAAACCTATATTACAAAGAATAATACAAAATAAAACAAGAGAAAAATGAAATCAGAAAATAGAACAAAAAAACGATTTCTCTCTTCTCGGAGCCAAGTTTTAATTTATCCGTCTATTTTTCAAAGGATAATCTGCTTCGCTTCAGTACCAGAATCAATTATAAAAAATTATAATTTTAAAAAGCGAATCGTTAATTTCGAAAAGTACACTATGAAATTAATACCCTAATTTTGCTTGTATTCAAAAAAGTTTGATGAAATATTTAACCTAAACTATAGCCTCAGAACACTATAGTGGATCAATAACAAGCGATTATCTTAAAACATGAAAAATAACATAAAGGAACAAAAAGAAACATTAAATCAATTGGATCAAAATTCAGCACCGCTAGCGGAACACCCCATTATAGTAGAATTTAAAAAACTCATTCACCAGTATCCTCAGAATCACTGGGATCTCCAATTCTACTTGAAAAAGCTCAACGTTTCAAGAATGGCCTTACATCGATTGACACTTTCAAGCAGTGAAACTTCACCCAGCACGATCGTCAAGGAAATTGTCGCAAGTGAGATTGCCAAAAAACTTGCTACCACTGAAATTCCGATTAAAGAGTTGACTTCGTATTATGGTTTTAGTTCTTCAGCATCATTAACACGGTTTATAAAAAAGCATACTGGTCTGAGTCCCCGAAAATTTAGGGCATTAAATGCGCTGGATTATATTTAAAAAATAACTCGAAGCTATCTCCCGATCGATAGCTAAAAATTGAATAGCATAGGGTAAGCTTTTTATGAAATTTGGGCGATATTCCTATATTTACCAGTATTTAATGCTGATTTTTTCGATACTTCCGAAAAATCAAAGCATCCTTCAAATGCATTCGTTGTTCTTATAGAAGCGTTATAACTATTTTCTTCATTAAACAATTATGAAAAGGGATGATAAACGATATTTTTTAGTTTAAAGATATTGTTAAAGTTTGACAAACACCTTCTTTTTAAAAACTAAAAATACACATTATAAAACTAAAATATCTATCATTAAACAAAAAAAAAGCGCACTAATCTGTGCACTTTTTTTGCTAAACATTATGTCTCGTCCTGAAATATCGATACATAAAAAGAATCGTTATGGAAGAAGGAACAAATTATGTAAAGCG